>CAYSGP010000565.1:0-3485 GCA_964430095.1 uncultured Ignavibacteriaceae bacterium | reverse complement strand
CTGCTTTTAATAGACGAATTATTCATACTAAATTTATTAATGAAGTTAAAATGCACTGCAGCATCTTGAGCATGCGGGAAAAAGTCCGCCTGCATTAATTAATTCTTTCCTGAACCTGGAAAAAACATTTGAGTTCCAGATTTCTTTCAATGATTGATTATATATATTTCCAATCGTTAAGTTATAACACCTTCCATGTGCCGGAATAACAGAGCCGTCTGATTTTATCATGATATTTCTAAATACATCGTTGCAGATGCTGCCGACAAATTTCCCCGGTTCGTTATAAAAAATTTTTAGGCTATTTATATCAGTTATTTCCGGAGAAAAACTCACCTTAAACGAGTACTTGTCTTTTTTTAGTTCAATTATTTCTTCCAGCAAAATAGTCAGATCGATTTCATTAATATTTATTTCTTCTGTATTTGAGATAGTTGCAGGATAAAGGTTTCCGAACAAGCTGTTATGAAAATCTGCAGTTTCTTTTGAGGTAAAATTCAGGTGCATGAATCCAAGTTGCTTAAGCGGGTAATTTTTGAAGAAATCTGCGAACCTTTTAAGATGTCCTATATTCCATTCCGTAATTACACTGAAAACCGAGATTTCGGGCCTGAGGTTATGATTTAATAATTCTTCAATCCCTTCAACAGCTTTTTGGAACGAACGCCCGTTGCCGCGTATTTTGTTATGAATTTCTTCAGGGCCGTCCAAAGAAATAAAAATATCTTTCAATCCTGATTCACAGATATCTTTAGCTTTCTGCTTTAGAGTTAGAGCATTTGTTGTCATTGCAGTATAGAGATTTTTTTGCTGGGCGTAAAATAAAGATTCAATCAGGTGAGGATAGATTAAGGGTTCTGTAAAAGCATAGCCGATCTTTATGCCCGGGTAAAAATCAGCCCCCTGATCAAAAATTAATTTGATTAGTTCCATCGGCATATTGACGGGATGTGAACCCATTAAATTCTGATAAAAATTGCTGGAGGAATATTCAATACCCACATCGCACATTTTGCAATGAAGGTTGCAGATATTGTTAACCCCCAGAACAATCCATTCGGGGGAATAGAAAATTCTTTCAGGGTATAACTTTACATTTGCCGTTCTAAGCTTATCTATTATCATTTTTTCAAATAAATACCGATATCAGTTAAGATAAAAACTGAGTTTGTGATGCAAATTCAATCCGGAGCCGAATCAGATGTTTATATTTCTAAGTGAATGAATCCTCTGTCCACATTCAATTGAACTCAGTACTATTAAGCTAAAAAAAAGCTTTTTATCAAGGGATGACTTGTAATAAACCGGAAATAATCAGTAGTTCCAAAATAATTTTTGAAAAGAAAACTTCTTTTAATAATAATCCCGATTTATCGGGACTAATGTTTTATATCAAACCAGACCTCATCCCTACCCTTCTCCTAAAAGGAGAAGGGTTTATAAATAATAAGTCTCTCTCCTCTTAGGAGAGAGACTAGAGTGAGGTCATTGGACAGATATGGCAACTATCATTAGTTATTTTTTTTATCCCAAAAAGACATATTAGGAAATAAGTAAAAGCCGAAATTTTTTTTAAATGAAGCTCAAATCGAAAATATACATTGATAAAATATTCGGAATCCCTGCGGTATTCTTTTTCAATAATATTTCGCTTTTCCTGCAGTTATTCCGGAAGAAAAAGATTC
Organism: uncultured Ignavibacteriaceae bacterium; assembly: GCA_964430095.1. GTDB lineage: Bacteria > Bacteroidota > Ignavibacteria > Ignavibacteriales > Ignavibacteriaceae > DATKLQ01. The sequence continues at coordinate 1,800 of CAYSGP010000565.1, read as the reverse complement.
CGGATGATATAAAAGCAGGAAGGATTATAATATGCAAACTAATGGGAATGGGAAGCATTATTCAGTGTACACCGCTGCTGATGACGCTGCGGAAAAATTTTCCGGATGCTGAAATAATTTTTATTACGAGTCCGAGGAATTTTTCTTTGCTGCAGACTTTCCCGTTCATAGATAAAATCAAAATTATTAATGATAAATCTGCAGCATCCCTGATTGGGTCAACCTTAAAAAATCTTTTAACTCTCCTCTTCAGGAGAGCTGATATTTTTATTGATCTTGAGATCTACTCGTATTTCACTAAAATGATCGCTCTCTTGTCCTTCCCTAAATACAAAATCGGGTTCTATAAAAAGGAATCTGCAATTCTGCTGGGAATTTATTCAAAAATGGTTTACTTCAATACAAAAGCTCCGGTATTTAAGATGTACCTTCAGGCAGCTTATATCCTTCATTGCAGAAGCATAATTAATGAGCTTTATGACTGGAAAGCCGTCTTAAAAAACTTTAATTCTTCTTACCTGGTAAAATCATTTATGCACAGGGATCCTGAAAAAGAATACATTGTAATAAACCCGAATGCCTCCGATCTCCGGATTGAAAGAAGATGGGGTGCAAATAATTTCATTCAGTTGATAGATAAAATTTTATGCGACAATCCCGGCAAAAAAATTATTTTAACAGGTTCTAAAGATGAAAAAGAATATGCGCTGAATATTTATAAAGAAATAAATAAAGGTCATAAGGATAAAGTGCTTAACTCTGCCGGGGAATTAACATTTGCTGAATTAGTCGCATTGATAAACGGCTGCAGCTTAATGATAACGAACGATTCGGGTCCGATGCATATAGCTTTCGGTCTGAAGAAAAAAACAGTTGCGCTGTTCGGGCCTTGCTCTCCTGAGGAATATAATACCAACAAGAATGTTTATTTCATTTACAAAAATATTTACTGCAGCCCGTGCGTGCATCATTTCTCGATTTCTCCCTGCAACGGCGATAACCAATGCATGAAGCTTATTAGTGTTGAAGAAGTCGGGGAAATCGTAAATAAAATTATTAGCAATGAATTTATCTGGGAATACCGTCCCTCCGGGAATGGAATAGTTTATAAATCTTTAACCGAAGGGATTCCTTTCGGAGTTTCGGAACGGAAATTAATAAGGCGGTAATCTTCTTTCCTATTCAGCTTCAATAAAAAACTGATTGAAATAAAAAATAAAATTACCTCCAGCCAAAGCCTGTAATATTTTAAAAATAACGGTAAATCGCCTGAACTCATTTTATTAATTAAAAACGGCGAAAATCCTATTAAGATGTAAAGCAAAATAATTGCAGAGCTGAATTTAATGTTTTTCCTTGAAAGCTTTAAAAGAAGAATAACCGGGAGAATAATTAGCAGCAAATGGTAGCTTGCTGAAGCAGGAGAAAGAACAAAAAGTAAAATAGACAGAACTATAACGGCGGCCGGAATAAAATCTTTTTCATCTTTTAGTCTGTATAAAACAAGTAAAGCTGCTCCAGGGAATAATAAATAAACAATTACCCGTGTAAAATTAAATAAGAATAAGCTGCCGATTAGCGGGGATGTATTCTCAGCTGCATCATAAACGAAAAGATTTCTTAAAAAAGAATTCCATGACTGAAACTGCACTGCATAATCGGACTGACTGCTTAATTCCCCGTTAAAATGAGAAAGCAGGACATTTTTTAGAAAGGAAGTATAAGCTTCCATACCGAAAAAGATCAATGCTGCTAGGTTGATGAAAATAACTGTGGAAACTAATGAGACAAGCGTCTTCC
>CAYSGP010000564.1:0-3994 GCA_964430095.1 uncultured Ignavibacteriaceae bacterium | reverse complement strand
ATAGTTCTCTTCTTGGATTTTTTTCAGTAAAAACCCATCTGTCATCTTCGGGCAATTGAGTATTTAAGATCGGATCTTCTTCATTCTCTTTATAAATTAGATTATCCGACATTGTTGCAGCATCACCGAGATGAACATACTGCTTTAAAGTCGGACAAATTATCCCGCGGTATAATCTTCCCATTGATTCATAAGCACCAATTATTGTATGAAGTCCATGCTCAATCTGCTGAAGAATATCCGGAATCCCATCAGGCTTATGCAGCTCAACAATTCTCTTCTGTTCATTAATTGTTGTTTGGTCATAATCATTTTTAAAAAATTCATATCCAAGGGATAACTTATACACTGTTTCTGCCTGCGATTCAATTCTTAAGTCGTAATCTCCTGCATCATGCCAGCCGCCGGCATTAAGTCCGGGTACATGATCTCCGGATTGGAATTTTGTTAAAGTGGATCCCTGCTGATAATAACCGTCAAAATGATTATGATTAACTGGAGCCATAAGGGCATCATCCATATGACAGAGGCCGTGCCAGACCTTATACCTGTCCTCAATTCTCATATGGCACATCTGAACCGGAAGGAAATATTCCAAAGTAGGCTGCCATACATACCTGCTGAAAATATCTTTTTTTATTTCAAATTCATTCGACTCGATATCCCCGTACCGGATTTTATAAATTCCCTCTTCAGTTACGCCGCTGAAATCAAATCTTAAATATTTATATCTCAGAAAATTTCCCCATTCGATTGGATTCTTAATTTCTTTTACAACCGCTGAAGAATCCCTGCTGATTTTAATAAGCATGATAGATTCAAATTTACCGGAATTTTTATCAAGCTCTATGACTGCAAACTTTGATTGCGCCGGATGATAGCCGACCTGAGAAACCTGAACTACAGGTTTATATTCCCAATCAGGAATAACATCAGGAGAAATGATCCATTCGATTGCATTTACTGCTGCCCCGGCGGGAATTACAGATCGCAGGATAAACCAGCCGTTATTATAAAACGCTCTGCCGTCAATCAGTTCCAAAACATTTTTAGTGCTGGAAATTTTTATTTTTTTCTCCGGATTTTCTTCTGAAATGATTAATTCTTTTCCGGCCGCTAAAGGTGTAATGCTTAAACCATCTCTATCAGATTTCACCAGGCTGTTAAACATAAGCGGAAAAATTCCGGACTTACCATCCATTAAATAGTGCTCGCTGAAATATGTCCCGGGGAATAGTTCAAGATTAAATCCAACCTTTCCGATCCATTCAGCCGGTAAGGATTTTTCCAGATCTACAGTTAGCTTTATACTGCTTCCTACCGCCTCAGCTGAAATCGTATAATCAAAGTTCAACTGCGGATAATCTATAGGATTGAATCCTTTTCGATTTTTATTTGAATCAGGATAGGATAATTTTACTGTTATTATTCCCTTTTCTTTATCAATGGATTTTTTGCCGATTAAAGGTACGGGAGACCACTGACCGGGTGCCTGCTCCAGCCTTAAATCGCCGTTTGCGGCTACACGAACCCCATGCTGAATAATAGTCAGTCCCCCTTGATGTCCTTCCGGATAAAAATCATCAAAAAGCATTACATTAAGACCTTTAAGTTCGTAATAGCCCTTCTCGTTCAATTTCAGGTAAGACTTTGTTTGGCCGGGGGTTTCTTCATTAAGGAAAACAATCAATAATATTAGAACTGATTTTAAATAAAATTTCATAACACTTTGTTTTTTAATTACTTAGCCAAGTACATTTCCTGTACTTTCGACTAAAATGATTTACTTATCTAAGCTATCAATTACTTTATAATTCATTTCTCAAAAATTTCGATCTGTTCACCTGTTAAACTATCCCCATTTAGAAGAACACTAGCAGGTTTCCTTTATTTTTCTTTTGTAAGAGAATCAATCCGGTATACAATTAATTTTTTCATTTACAGAAATTTTTAAGAGAGGGATTATTAATACGAACATGAGCAAAAAAATATTGAAAGGCAGTTGCTTGCAGAGTCTTCAGATTTTAATCTTCTCCTTTTGCACCATAATTATTATTACTGAAAACTACAATATTATATCTTAAAACTCCATATATGGAAATAAAGGGAGTGTCCAAAATTAAATTTGGACACTCCAAAATAGCAACAAAGATAATAAATAATTATCTGAAAGTTCAATTCCCGAGAGGTTTTTCAGAAGACATCATTTCCTCAGAATATGTCCGGATTTCATAGTTATTTCAAGAGCATCATTTTCTTTGTCTCTGAAAAATTATTTGAAGTAATTCTATAGAAGTATAATCCGCTTGCAAGCCCGGCAGCATTAAATTCTACCCGGTATTTTCCGGATCCTTTTTCTTCATTTAATAATGTTGCTACTTCGCTGCCACGAATATCATACACTTTAATTGTTACCAAACCAGTCAACGGAACCTGAAAATCAATTACAGTTGAAGGATTAAACGGATTGGGATAGTTTTGCGAAAGTTTATAGGAATAAACATCTGTTTTATCCTCAACATCGACGGTTGTGCTGATAAAAATGTTTATTGGGATAACAGAATTCCCCCCATTGCTTGAAATATTCAGCTGTCCCTGGTAATTACCTTCAGCTAATCCCTGAGAATTGTAAGTAACGGTTATTTCCTGGAAACCCCCTGAAGCAATATTTCCGTTTGCAGGTGAAACTGTTATTCTATCGGTACTGCCTCCAATTTCGGTAATAGTAATTTGATTGGTGGCTTGATTCGTACTTCCATTATTATCTGTTACAGTTAATTTGTAAGTAAATTGACCGGCTGCAGAGTAAGAATGTATGGCATTTGCTTCTGTACTAGTTGCACCATCTCCAAACTCCCATAAATAATTTGTAATCTGTCCGTCAGGATCAGATGAACCGGATCCAATAAAACTAACTGATTGATTTATTTGTGCCGGATTCGGAGATACTTGAGCATTTGCCGTCGGTGCTTGGTTAGTTCCTCCTCCTCCATCTGAATTACCAATTGCTCTTATTAAAAAGGCACCATTTGGATAAATGCTATTAAGATTTACCCATCCTGTAAAATAAGCAAAGACCGGATCATAGTAGGCCCAAAAGCTATTATTAGGTTTCAAGGCATTATCATCAACACCAGACGGAAAAGTTAAAACAGTATTTAGAGTAATCACAACTAGTTGGAATGAATTTCCATTCTGAAACTGTAAGCTGTTTAGAATATATTGTGGAAATCCAAATTCATACCATTTACCTTCCGGAGGAGATGATTCGCTGCTGATTGTAGTATCGAAAAGTATATTATCGGCAGAAGTAACCACTAAACGGATAGGATTAGTATTTTGTCCTTCTGTTTTCATAAAATATTTAACTTTTTGCAAGGCAAAATCTTTATCCATCTGGAAACTATTAGCCGAATAAAAATACACTCCGCCTCCTGCTCCTAAAAAACCCGCTGGAGAAGAATTCCCATCATCCAGAATAAGTTCCTCAATGGCTGATGGTCCGTATGGTTTTGAATATAAAGGCGAATAAATTTTTTCAATCTTTAATTTATTTTGATATTCTGCTGTTAGACTGCTCTTCATTTTATTGGAAAGAAGCAATGTTGATTTCGGCAAATTCCGGTAAACCAATTCTTTTATATTCGCATCCCCTCCGCTTGCAGAGATAGAAAAGGATAACTGCGATCCTCCGGAATTAGATATTCTGAAAGAAGTGCTCCTTGTTAATTCCGGATATACTTCAATATTTAATTGATTAGTATTTAGATTTAATACTGCCGACCCGCCTCCGCTTTCGTTCCCTACAAATGCACCTCTTCCATGTGTTCCTGCAACTACTCTTCCATCTGATTTTCTTGAGGTAACTGAACTAACTATAACATTCCCCAATACATTTTGTCCTTCCTGAGTCCAGACAGTACTGGCTCCATTCAGCAAATCAGTGGAAAATAAACCGATGCTTGTTGCAACGAAATAAGTTTTCCCTCCTGCT
>CAYSGP010000563.1:0-7466 GCA_964430095.1 uncultured Ignavibacteriaceae bacterium | reverse complement strand
GCAAAAATGGGAACTTTCTTTGCAGTTATTTTTTCCAAAGCTTCGGAAAGAGGAGGCCAGCCGACAGGCACAACAGAATCCGCCACAGACTTTCGCATTAAAGAAACAGCTTCACCCAAAAGAAATATCTGCACTTGATGCCCGGCTTCTGCAAGAGCGTCCCCATGATAAAACGGAAAGGCAGCTTTAGTAGGATCGTCCGAACCCCATGCGCTTTTAAGCATAATTTTTAACGGTGTTTTTTCCTGCTGCCTAACAGAATTTTTTGCAAATAAAGGCAAAACACCCAGATGAGAAAGGAAAAATCTTCGCAGCATAATTACCTCGCATTTTTATTTTTTTTAATTGAAAAGCACGAGCTAAGAATGAACAACCGGAAGAAGGATATAAGGAAGACATTGGAAGTTAAATAATATTTTTTATTTTTTAAATACGCATTTACGTAAGGACATATAGAGGCCGAATGCTTTGTTGAGGTTAGGAAAAGTCTTCTACTGATTTGGACATTGCCTAAAGTCTTTTGATATAAATCGTCTCCTTTTTTATTGGCCAACGGATTGATAAACCCAAGTTTAGATGTGAAAAGTTAAAATGAATAAATCTATTCTCAAAATCCAACGTTAGTCTTCCGGGCTAATTTTTATTAAGTACGATTTAAGGACAAAAATTATAATTTTTTTTAATTGATCTTATGAAAAATTGTTCTAAATTCAAGTATCTGAAAACATATTAAACTTTAGGAATATCCAAATGAGAAAATTAATACTATTAACACTACTAATAGTCACATATATGTTCGTTGATTCATCAGCTCAGGAAATGCCTCTGGTCTATGATGTCGAGAACACAGGTTCGGACTGTCCGATACCTTATCTGCCTTCATTCAGCGAACTTCCTAACATCCCTTCCTTACCGGATCCGTTTGCGTGGTCTGATGGGAGAGGCCGCATGTCAAACTTCTCCGATTGGCGGTACAGGCGTGCAGAGATCGCCGCACAGATACAGCATTACGAGATTGGGGAAAAACCGGTTCGTCCGGATACTATAGAAGCAAGTTATTCCGGGGGTGTACTTACAGTGATTGTTACTGAGAATGGCAAAACACTAACACTGACTTCACAGGTTATCCTCCCGGCTGGGATCGGACCTTTCCCTGCAGTTATCGGTATGAACAGCAGCAGCGGCAGTATACCGTCTACTATCTTTAGCAGCCGCAATATTGCACGAATTACATTCAGCCATAATCAGGTAACGACTTACGGCAGCCCGCAAAATACGAACTCCTACTACATGCTTTATCCCCATCTTAACGTAACAAATACCGGACAATATAGTGCATGGGCTTGGGGAGTAAGCAGAATAATTGACGGATTGGAACTGGTTCAGAATGTTCTACCTATAGACTTAAAGCACCTGGCTGTAACCGGCTGCTCCTATGCTGGTAAAATGGCGATCTTTGCCGGAGCTTTTGATGAGCGTATTGCACTTACAATTGGTCAAGAGTCCGGCGGAGGAGGCTATACCACCTGGCGGTACTCGGAGGAAATAAACAAGATTGAGAGTGTGGAAACTCTGGGGAAAACGGATTATAACTGGTTTAAGGATGCAATGCGTCAATTTTCAAGTGCGGTTTCAAAACTGCCTGAAGACCATCACGAGTTGATGGCTATGGTGGCGCCCCGTGCATTATTTGTGACTGGAAATCCCGGTTGGGTGTGGCTGGCAGATGAGTCTGGCCACGTAGGCAGTAAAGCTGCAAAAGAGGTCTGGAATGCTCTTGGAGTCCCCGATAGGTTCGGTTATAGCCTTATTGGTGGACATAATCACTGCGCAGTCCCGAGCAGCCAACTACCGGAAATTGAAGCTTTTGTTGAAAAGTTCCTTCTTGGGAATGACACAGTAAATACGAATGTTGCTACCTCGCCGTATACCACAAACCTTTCTCCATGGATTACATGGAACACACCTGCACTTTCTAACGATACATCTTTTTTTGGAAGGGCATCTTTAATTTATCCTTCCAACCTGCAGTCAGGTCTGGATACAACAAATCTTACATTTAGCTGGAATAAAGTACAAGATGCCGAAAAGTATTTTTTCCAATTATCAACAAATGCAACTTTTACAAATATTGTTGAAAGTGATTCAACAACAGACACAGTAGTAACTGTCAGCGATTTGCAGGGAGGAAAAAGATTCTACTGGCGTGTCCAGGCAAAAAGTGCTGATAGTTTCGGACCATTTAGCGACGTACGTAATTTCACCACATTTATACCTTTACCGGCTGCGCCGGAATTAGCTGATGCCATTCCATATCAAGATCGAATAGACTATTATACATTTACGTGGAGGAAAGTAAATTACGCCGATAAATATTTTATCCAGCTGTCTCATGTCGAAACCTTCGCTACTATTTTCAAGACGGATTCTACAGCATCAGATACGTTTAAAACAATATCAGGATTTTCCGAAGGACGAAAGGAGTACTGGCGCGTTAAAGCAACCAATGTTGGCGGCTCTAGTCCTTGGAGCGATACATCATTTAATACCAAGCTTAAAGCACCAACAAACCTTGTTCTGCAAGAAAGTTCCTCAAATGAAATTACTCTTACCTGGTCTGATCACTCTTCAAGGGAAGATGGTTATATTATTGAACGCAAGCAGAGTTCCGAAACATCTTTTGCAGTGCTTGATACTTCCTCAGGCGGGAATCAATATGTAGATCAGAATATTGAACAAGCTAAAACTTATAATTACAGAGTAAAAGCATACAGCAGCATTTCAGAGTCAGACTACAGCAATGAGGCTTCTTTGCTGACAGATGTTAAACAGGAAGGTTCATTGCCGACAGAGTATTCAATAAGTCAGAACTATCCAAACCCGTTCAATCCGACTACAAAAATAAAATTTGCTTTGCCGCAAACGGCACTGACAAAAATAATTATTTTCGATCTGCTTGGCAGAGAAGTACGGACAATAATAAATAAGGAGATGGAAGCCGGTTATCATGAAATTAATATTGATGCAGACAATTTCCCAAGCGGAGTCTATTTCTACAGAATTCAATCCGGAGATTTCATTAATACTAAAAAAATGATTTTAATGAGATAAGGAAAATCTTCCGGTTAGTTATTAGGTGTAAATCATAAACTGGAAGTAAGGTGAAGAAAGTTGACTTACCGGAGGGGAAATACATATTAAAAACAAAAACTTTGTATGACAGTTTTATTGAGAAAAAATATCAGGGCAGTTGTTCATAACCTAGCTAAAGGAACGAGTATGAATTAAGCCTTTCAGAAAGTCAAGGGAAAGAGAGGTTAAAAACTGAATAGCCAATGCAAAAAAAATCTCTAAAAAGTTTAAATAAAAAGCCATAATTGTAAGTACAAACCTGTAAAAGACTACTCTTTCATTTCTTATGAGCAGATTTCCCCATTTTCATTTATTTTTACTTCATTAAAAATTATGGTAAATAAATGAGCTTTAATTGGATTAAAGCAATTGATTACACCGATATCATCTATGAAAAGATCGAAGATCCCGTTGGCGGGATGGATGGTATTGCTAAGATTACAATTAACAGACCGGAAGTTCGCAATGCTTTTCGCCCGGAAACTGTTAATGAAATGTATAATGCATTTTCAGATGCAAGAGAAGATCATTCTATCGGTGTAGTTTTATTGACCGGCAAAGGTCCTGCAAAAGACGGTAAATATGCTTTCTGCTCCGGCGGAGATCAAAGGATTAGGGGCGATAAAGGATATAAATCGAAAGACGGAAATGAGAGTTTAAATGTTCTCGATCTGCAGAAATTAATACGCAGTATTCCAAAACCTGTAATTGCACTTGTTGCCGGATATGCTATAGGAGGAGGGCATGTCCTTCATGTTGTATGTGATCTCACTATTGCGGCAGATAATGCAATATTTGGTCAGACCGGTCCAAGAGTCGGCAGCTTTGACGGCGGTCTTGGTGCCAGCTATCTCGCAAGAATCGTAGGACAAAAAAAAGCCCGTGAAATCTGGTACTTATGCAGACAATATAATGCACAAGAAGCATTTGAAATGGGACTTGTTAATAAAGTAGTTCCCGTTGATCAATTGGAAAATGAAGGTGTTGAATGGGCTAAGCAAATCCTTCAGCATAGCCCTATGGCAATACGGGTTCTGAAATCTGCATTTAATGCAGAGCTCGACGGGCAAGCCGGTATCCAGGAACTGGCTGGAAATGCAACTCTGCTGTATTACATGAGCGAAGAGGCGCAGGAAGGTAAAAAAGCTTATCTTGAGAAGCGTAAACCGGATTTTAAGAAATTTCGGAAGCCCCCTCCATCTCCCCCAGAGGGGGAGAGCTAAAAAAACTCTTCATTAATTGTAAAAATTAATTGGTAATGAAAAACATATTTTGATAATTAGTTTATGAACAAATTTGATTCATGGACATTAGCGAGCCGTCCGAAAACGCTGCTCGCATCAGTAGTTCCTGTAATGGTAGGATCGGCTGTTGCATTTAATGAAGGAAAATTAGTTCCATTATATTCATTAATAGCTCTTATATGTTCTGTGCTGCTTCAGATTGGTGCAAACTTTACAAACGATCTTTATGATCATCTGAAGGGTGCGGACACTAACAAAAGAAAAGGACCCAAAAGAGTACTTGCATCGGGGATCATTTCAGTTAATGAGATGAGAAAAGGCATTCTCATTGTATTCGCCGCTGCATTCATATTCGGTTTGATCCTTGTTTATTTTGAAGGATTAGTAATTTTAGCTATTGGTATAATTTCCATTCTTGCCGGCCTTGCTTATACTGCAGGCCCTTATCCTCTTGCTTACAGGGGATTAGGCGATATATTTGTTTTTATGTTTTTTGGAATCATAGGTACTGTTGGGACTTATTATTTACACAGCAATGATCTTTCCCTGGTTTCATTTATTGCTTCAATTCCGGTGGGATCTCTCATTACAAATATTCTTGTAGTAAATAATTACCGGGATTTCGAGGAGGATAAGGCATCCGGCAAATTCACTCTTGCAGTGAAACTTGGAAAAACTTTTACACGGTACCAATTTGTATTTCTACTGGTTCTTTCTTTCTTTATTCCTGCACTGCTCTTTTTATTTTTTAATTTTTCTTTTTTGATGTTTCTCCCGTACCTGACTCTACCTGCCGCATTCAAAATTATAATGATGCTGTATAAGCTTGAAGGCACGCAGCTGAACAAAACTCTCGAACTGACTGCAAAACTATCTGCACTATACGGCCTGCTCTTTTCAGCAGGTATAATATTATGAATGTAATTGAACTCATTTATGCCCCTTACTGCCTCAATTTAAAAAAACCTTTTTCTACCTCAAAAGGATCCATCACTGCGAGAAACGGATTCATCTTAAATTTAAAGGCTTCAAACGGTATAATCGGGGTGGGTGATGCCGCACCTTTTCCTGAATTCGGAAGTGAAACCTATATTCAGACTGAAGCAGCATTAAGCAGCCTAAATCTTGAGCTGAAAATTGATCTTGATAATGTTGAAAGCAGCATATCCGAAAATCTTTTGGAGTTCAATAATCTGCCGTGTCTAAGGCACGGACTTGAGCAGGCGCTGCTGAACTTAATTTCAAAAGAAAAAAATTTATCAATAGCTGAACTGATTAATAGGGAAACTAAAAATGAAATTAGTATAAACGGGATAATTGATCTGCAGTCAAAAGAAGAATCGGTCCAATCCTGCCTAGAGCTGAAAGAAAAAGGGTTCACAACTATAAAAATGAAAATAGGCAGAGATAATTTTGAAGAAGATTATGAAACTATTGATGCAGTCCGGAGAGTTTGCGCGGATAAAATGGAAATCAGATTAGATGTAAACGGCAAATGGAAATTAGGTGAAGCAAAAGAGAATCTGAAAAAATTAGAAAACCTAAATGCCGAATACGTAGAGCAGCCGGTGAGCTCATTAGAGCATTTCATTGAATTGAAGAAGTTTTCTAATATTCCCATTGCCGCGGATGAAACCATCAGATCAGTTGAAGATGCATTAAATTTTATCTCTGAAAAAGCTGCCGATGTCTTTATTATTAAACCGATGATGCTGGGCGGTTTAATTCCCTCATTAAAAATAATTGAAGCTGCCGGCAAAAACGGAATTAAGACAGTCATATCTTCTTCTTTTGAATCGGCAATCGGAAGATCAATGGCAGTTCTTGCCGCATCTGCTGTAAAAAATGATACGGCACACGGAATAAATACTGCTGCTTATTTTGAGAAAGATCTAATTCCCGATCCATTTCCCGTAAATAATGGTAAAATCATTATTAAATAAAGAAGGATAAATGTTTTTTGCCCGGCTCTTGGAACATCCGTCCTCTTCCGCTGCAGTATTTACCGGGAATAAAGTTTTCACTTATTCTGACCTGGTAAAAGAAATAAAATTCTCCTTCCAAAATCTGAAATATCTTGATATCAGCCGGGGAGATCATGTCGGTATAATCAGCAATAATGAAATTCATTTTATCAGCCTTGTTTTTGCATTGTGGAATTGCGGAGCTGTGCCGGTTTTGCTGAATGCTAAGTTATCGAATAACGAAATCCATAATCAGATTCTGTTTACCGGATGCAAAACTTTATTTATTCATCATAAGTTTATAAAAGGGCTTTCTTTTCCGGAAATCAATACGGTTCAATTTCCTTTTGCTGAAAAAATTGAGGCGGAAGAGAATTTTTCTTTTAAAGAAAGTAAACCTGATGATACTGCTGTAATAATTTTTACATCCGGATCATCCGGAAAACTAAAAGCGGTCGAACTGAGTTTTGAGAACCTGCTCCAAAGCGCAGTAATTGGAAATAAAGTTTTGAAACTGAATTCACAAGACAGGTTTCTTGCTTCACTCCCTTTTTACCATATCGGAGGTTTTTCAATTATTACCCGTGCGGGTATGTTCGGATCCTCGGTTATAATTCCAGATTCACTTTCAGTCCCGGATCTGATTAAATCTATTAATTTATTTAATCCCACAGCGGCTTCCCTGGTTTCAAATCAATTAAAGAAATTTGTTGATGAGAAAATTATTCCGCCGAAGGAGCTGAGATTGGTTTTACTGGGAGGAGGTTTTTTTGACAAGGACTTGGTTTTGGAAGCCCTGAAACAAGGGTGGAAAGTTGCCAGAGTTTACGGATCAACTGAAACTTCATCATTTATTTCTTTCATGAATCATCAAGAAGCCCGGTTAAAGCCGGACGCTTCCGGAAAAGCGATAAGGCCTAATGAAATTATGATTACAAAGGAGGGAGAAATTGCAGTTAAAAGCCCTGCCGTTATGAAAAGTTACTACAATGACAAGGAGGAAACTGCTTTAAAACTAAAAGACGGTATTTTCTATTCGGGAGATATCGGGTATATCGATCAAGACGGCTATCTTTATATTGAAGCAAAGAGAAATGATTTAATTGTTTCTGGCGGGGAAAATATA
>CAYSGP010000562.1:0-2620 GCA_964430095.1 uncultured Ignavibacteriaceae bacterium | reverse complement strand
TATTTTCAACAAAAGGTACAGATGAAGAGAAGGGGACGGGGCTGGGATTACCTCTATGTAAAGAGTTTGTCGAAAGAAACAACGGCAAGATCAGGGTTGAGAGTGAAATAGGAAAAGGTTCAAAGTTTATATTTACTTTGCCCAAAGGAAATTCTTATTAAATGGGGAAAAACAGCCTGCCTAACCATATACAGAAAAAATCTCTTTAATAACTTAGAATTAATTCCTTTCTCATAATCAATGATGTAATTACCTGAGATAAACAATTTTTTGAATTTGTAAGGCTTCCGGTATCTCAAGTCTGGCAAAGTATACACCGCTTGCGATATCTCCCGGAGTCCAGTTAAAGCTGTGGTTTCCCTGATTAAACTTACCGGATGCCAAAACAGCGATTTCCTTTCCGGATATATCATAAATCTTAAGCGATCCTTCTGTCGGTCGTGAGCAGTAAAATGTAAGCACCGTATTTCCATTAAAAGGATTGGGATAATTTGGAAATAACCGGAACCCGGCTGCGGCTATCGGTGCTTTTTCCTTAACTGAAGTCGTGAGATTAGAGATTTCGGTTCTTTCCAGCACTCCTGCAAATTCATTTTTATCATTATATATTCGCACTTCTGCTGCAGATGCATTATCCGGAATGACAATATTTTCCTTCAGCCGGAACTCAGAAAGCGGCGAGATTGAATGAGCATCACCCTCGCTGATTATTTGATCAGCCGAATCAAGGAAAGCGATTTTTGCGAACCCCGTATAAAACACACCATAATCTGCTGTAAATTCATTTGAAGATTGATTATAAGAAAGTCTGGCGGCAATTACACCTACAGAATCAACATCTAGAATAGGAGCATGCACTTTGCATGCCCACCAATTTTCTGTAAATGTGTAGTTCTCGCTAGGGGCAAGTTCAACTAAGGGACTTGTAACCTCAACTTCAAAGTAGGTCTGTCCCGGACCGCTGACATAAACAGCGATTCTAGAACCGTTATCAGGATATTCTTCTCCTTCAAAAACATCAAATGTTTTTATAAATACAGTTGAATCGGATAGAACGGCATATGCTATCCATCCTTTATCCGGGTCGGCAAAAAGTTTGTTTTCATCAGCCAGGAATTCAATTCCGTAAACTCCAGGTGCGGCTTCATCTCCCGTCCATAAAGATCCGAGATCGCGAAAATAAACTCCTGTTTCTCCATATAAGCTGTTCGGATTTATGGGAAAATAGACCCAATAATTTTCGTAATCACTTTGAACAATTGACTGCGTAACATCCCAAACACTCCATGTTACAGCAGTTGCCCCTTCATTTATAATTTTCTGCTCCATTTTAACGCGGCTTAATCCGGTGTAAATTGTAGATGTGCGTTCAAAGCGTAAATCCGGTGCAAACCATTGCTCAGCCGGGCTGGTTAGTGTAATTGAAACAGAGTCTTCAGTAACAACCGAATCGGAAAAAGTATAGGCTCCATAATCAAGATTAGGAGGGGGAGGCCAGCCGCCTCTGCTCCATTCACTTTGCGGAGCAGGCCAGGTTTTATAACCGCCGAAGTTGTGCCAGGAAAACTGCGAGGGAGTATAGGTTTTTCCAAACTCACTTGGATTTACAAAAACTGAAGAAAACTTAGAAAGATCATACTGCATAATCCGTCCGCCTATTACGGGAACAGCTGCAACTGTAATAAGATCATTCTTCATCACTATAGATTCCCATCCCCAGTTATTATAATCAGGTATTCTTTGGAGAGTAGTAGTCTGGCTGTAAATAATTGGGAAGGAGAAATAAAGAAACAGTAAAATTAATTTTTTCATTTTATTGGATCCGATATTTTAGTTTATTCAAAGTTCTAAAAGTTCTTCCAGAATTAGAGAAGCATCATTTACAAGTCCGGGGCAGATCGTCCGGAATAATTTTTTTTCCGCGGCCAGCTTATAACCTTCCGGAGTGCTTATATCTGTTTGAAGGAGATCCCTGCACACAATAGAGCCGTGTTTCGATTTAAATTTTTCAGTAAAATTTCTGACAAGCTCATAACCTTTGTTTCTCAAATCCTCCTCTCCTTCCTTCGTCATGCTGTATTTAAGGCCGATTGCCATAAATGCACCGGTTACTGCACCGCATACTTCGCCCATTCTTCCCATTCCGCCTCCGAAGGGTCCGGCAGTTTTTAAAGCAGTATTCCGGTCAATTCCCAATTCGGGTCCGTATGTTGAGAAAACTGCCTGAGCACAATTGAATCCGCAGTTAAAACAGTCGACAGCTAAATCAGGTTTAGTCATGATTAATTCCTTAATTTATTTAAATGGAGTAATAAATAATTTTTGATTTCATCATAATAAATCCTACCTCCTACTTTAGGTAAATTGTCATGTTCTCCTCCTAGAACTGTGTACAGTTTCTTTTCTTTAGATATAATGTTTCTGAAGATTCTCTTCCCATGTTCAATCGGGATTTTTTTATCTAAATTACCATGAATAATTAAAACCGGAGACTTGATTTTTTTTGCACATTCTTCAGGTTTAACGCTATCGACTGAAAAATGAGCAATTTTCTCTGAATTTTTAAGAGCATTGTCCGGGATAAAATGAAATGGAAGATAGGTCATTCTATCCCAATAAT
>CAYSGP010000561.1:0-7395 GCA_964430095.1 uncultured Ignavibacteriaceae bacterium | reverse complement strand
TGGTAGACGAAATAAGGAATGCCGGTTATTACCAGGAAACCTGGAACGGCACAAATGATAATAACATTAGTGTTGCAACCGGTGTTTATATCTACAGGCTTTTGGCAGGAAATTTCGTAATATCTAAAAAGATGATCCTGCTTAAATAAAGCGGCTTAACCTTCAAGGTTAGCACAGCTAAAACAATCCGAAACCCTTGAAGGTCTAAGGACTATTAAAGAGAGCGGAGCATTAAAGTTCCGCTCTTTTTTTATTTTATATTCTTTTCGCAACATTGACTACATCAAACCTTATTTCAGCAGCAAAAGTTTTTTAGTCGCAGAAAAATTTCCCGCTTCCAGACGGTAAAAATATACACCGCTTGACAAGTCCGCAGCGTTCCATTTTATTGAATGATTTCCTTCAGGCAATTCTTTTTTAATTATGACAGCAACCTCTTTACCGTTTACATCATATATTTTTAGGAAGACAAATGATGAGCTGGGTATAGAAAAATTTATTGTTGTACTTGGGTTGAAAGGATTAGGATAACTCTGCTCAAGCCTGAATTCAACAGGTACTTTACTTTCTTCTACATTTGTACTCGGGCTTGTTAGTGCAATAGTTTCTCCATGTCTTACAACTAATTTGTTAGGGGGTGTGAATAAATTAACATTTCCCTCATTGAAGTCATCCGGTGTAGCCTCAGTATGCATTGGTATACTGAAATCTGCCTGAATAGCATTTGCTGCCTCGGTTGCTTCTTCAGGCCCCATATTAAAAATACCGTCTATAGGCAGTAAAGCATACGTAATATTACTATCTGCTAAGTCTGCCATTTCGGGGATGTTACCTGTATCGCCCGCATGATAGAGCTTTATCCCGTTAAAATCCAATACATATCCTACACATTGGTTTCTATTATGATTTTGATTATATGCAGGTACAGCGTAGATTTTTATATTATCAACTATAAAATTTTGAAGCTGCCCGCTTAAATTCGCTTCCGCGTAAGTAATGACAGTACATGTCGATTTCTGGGTAACCAGGCTTACATTGTTATGATCCTGATGGGAGTGGGTAACAAGGATAATGTCTGCTGAATCGGAATAATCTCCGGGAGTTTGGTATGGATCAATATAAATTATTTTCCCATCTGCTGTTTTAATCTTCATGCTGGCATGGCCGATGTTATGCAAAGAATCAGCCGGCAGCTGCGAAAATGTTTCATCAATATTAAATAAAGAAATCAAAATCGACAATAAAGAGAGCCTGATATAAATAAAAAACCTAGATCTTAGTATATTCATACGACCTCCATTCTAAATTAGATATAGTTAATAAGGCAGCACATCAAAAATTATTAATTTGCATAACTAGTGTAGTAATTTAATTGATAGAGGACATTATTAGTAGTTTTAAAAAATATTAATCACATTCTGCATAGAAAAATCGGGATGGACAGGAATAAATTAAAAACTTTTTTTGCTTTTGGAGCTGTGTATATTATTTGGGGTTCTACATATCTAGCAATACGTTATGCTGTGGAGACTATTCCTCCTTTTTTAATGATGGGGAGCCGTTCCCTTCTCGCAGGCCTTGTGCTTTTTAGCTTAAGCCGTTTTAAAGAAGACTCCCGAATTAAAAGGGAAAATTTGCTGCCTTTATTTATAATAGGCACATTATTTTTTCTTGTTGCACACGGTCTCCTGGCATGGTCGCAGCAGCATGTGCCCTCAGGACTGGCGGCTGTTTTAGTTGCATCCGAACCGCTTTGGATACTGCTGATCGAGTTTCTTTTTATCAGGGACACGAGGGTAAGATTGAAAGGAATAATAGGGTTGATTTTAGGGTTTATAGCAATAGCATTCCTTATACTCACTTCTAATAAAGTTTCCTTTAATGACGGAAATTTTATCGGTTCATTAATAATAATTCTCGGCGCATTATCTTGGGGAACGGGTGCAGTATATTCACGGGTAGCTAAGCTACCAAAATCGGCTATGTTATCGGCTGGTATGGAATTGATTATCGGGGGCATTCTGCTTCTGCTTACCGGATTTCTTCTTAAAGAAAATCAAGGACTTGTTATATCTCAAATTTCCGTCCGCTCTGCATTAAGTCTTGGATATCTGATTATTTTCGGATCAATCATAACATTCACTGCTTATGTATGGCTGCTCGGTCAAACATCAGCTACACGTATTTCTACACATACATATGTAAATCCGATAATTGCCGTTTTTCTAGGATGGATCATCGGAGGGGAAATTATATCATATTCGTTGTTTGCTGCGACAATTGCTATTGTTATTTCTGTTTATCTTGTGCTGCACGATCAGTACCAATTGAAAAAAACCGAAAATAATTATTAAAGGAGAATTAATCATGTTCAATTTATTTTTCATAGCATTAGCTGCGGTGACAGCCGTTTCGGCCTTTTCCCAGCAGAAGTCAGAAAAGGATACTATTTCTACCTCCGGGGGAGATCTTGAAATCACTTTTATCGGTCATGGAACATTAATGTTCAATTACAACGGGAAAATAATTCATGCCGATCCTTACAGCAAATTGGCGGATTATTCTGCTCTTCCAAAAGCGGATATTATTTTAATTACTCATCATCATGGAGATCATCTTGATACGAAAGCAATTGAAAATATCCGTACCGGCAAAACGGAGATACTGCTTACTAAATTATGTTTCGAACAGATAAAAGAAGGAACAGTAATGAACAACGGCGATGTGAAAACATTTGAAGGTATTAAAGTTGAGGCAGTGCCCGCATATAACATTCAGCATAAGAGAGATAACGGCGAACCATTTCATCCGAAAGGCACCTGCAACGGTTATGTAATTACATTCGGAAACAAAAAAGTATATATAGCCGGCGATACTGAAAATATCCCCGAAATGAAATCATTAAAGAACATTGATATTGCATTCCTGCCTATGAATTTGCCTTATACCATGACTCCTGAAATGACTGCTGATGCAGCAAAATCTTTTAAGCCAAAAATACTTTATCCTTATCATTTCGGCAGTACGGATTTAAATAAATTTTCGGATTTAATGAAAGATGCCCCGGATATTGAAATCCGGTTACGAAAAATGAATTGAGAAAAAATTTCTTGCCTGTTAAAGGAAATAGGTTTAATTTTCCTTGTAAATAATTGGACTTTGGGGACGGGAATATAGTCTGATATTTTCTCATCCTTTTATCTCCTTATAAAAAACGGGGTAAATTAATTTAGGATTGCAGTATATCAATAAATTCAATCCGCAATCCTGATTAAAAATTTAAAATTTGTTTTCTGCTTTAGAAATTTTCAAATTTAATTTAACTTTTTTACTTTTCACCGGTTAAAACAAGTCAAAGTTTTTAATGAAAATTCACCAGGCATTATTAAAATATTTCGGTTTTCATTCCTTCCGGCAGGCGCAGCAGGAAATAATTGAAGCTATTATAAAAGGGAAAAATGTTCTTGCCGTTCTTCCTACAGGCGCCGGTAAATCGATCTGCTATCAGATTCCGGCTCTTGTATCAGAAAATTTTTCTATTGTAATCTCCCCGTTAATTGCATTGATGAAAGACCAGGTAGACGCCTTAAATAAAAATGAAACTATTGCAGCATTTATCAACAGCACAATGGATTTCCGTGAGACGGAAAAAGTTCTTCAGGATATTTCATTCGGAAGAATTAAACTGCTTTATGCTGCACCGGAGAGACTGGAAAGCATAAACTTTGCGGAAAGAATAAAAAAGCTGAATCCCGAATTTCTCTTTGTAGATGAAGCGCACTGCATCAGCGAATGGGGGCACAACTTCAGGCCGAGCTACCGGAAAATTAATGAATTTGCAAAATATATCGGCATCGAAAAGATTTCCGGATTTACGGCTACTGCTACTCCGGAAGTCGTAAAGGATATAGTTGCTCAGCTGAATCTGAAGGATCCGCAGATTTTTGTAAGAGGATTTGAACGCGGAAATTTAAACCTGAATGTCATTCTCGCCAGGAAGAAAAAAGAAAAAGTGCTCGAGCTTATCTCAAGGCATAAAACACCTGCAATAATCTATACGGCATCAAGAAAAAATGCAGAAGAAGTAAATGAATATTTAGTAATGAATAGAATTAATTCGGCTTATTATCATGCAGGCTTAGCGCCCGAGATAAGAAGAAAAGTCCAGGAGGATTTCTTGTCTGGAAAACTAGCAATTATAACGGCTACCAATGCTTTCGGGATGGGAATAGATAAAAAGGATATCAGGCTTATCATTCATTATAATACCCCCGGTTCAATTGAAAATTATTACCAGGAAATTGGACGGGCTGGAAGGGACGGAAAAGAATCTTATATCTTTCTGCTGCATGACGATCAGGATATTAATATTCAAAATTATTTTATTTCAAACAGTCATCCCGATAAGGATCTCATTCATTCGGTTTATAATGCTGTCTGCGATTACAGCAGAATCGCGGAAGGGATGCAGCCGGATAAAGAAATTCCCATAAATACGGATTTTATATCAGCGGCAGCAAAACGGGAATTGAATAGGGGTATTCTAAATTCCTCACTAAAAATTCTGGAGGCCGGCGGTTATTTAAAGTTACTATCCGAGTTTGATAAGAAAACCACGATACAATTTAATCTCGGAATAAATAACTTAAGAGAATTCATTAAGAAATCGTCAAATAAAAAAGTAAAAGAGATTCTTATCCTCCTTTTAAGAGAATATGGAAGCTCATTGTTTAATAAAGCCGTTCAGGTTTCGGTCACTCAGCTTTCTTCTCAAGCAGGTCTGTATGAAACTGAAGTAGAAGAGACTATGAATATTCTGGATAATATGGGGATTCTTTCATACAGCAATATGACTGCGAAAGAAAGCGTGATCCTGCTTCAGCCCAGAGTAAATTCCGATCGCCTTATCCTCGATTATAAAAAAATTAATGAAACCTATATTTATCTTCAGAAAAAACTGGATACTATGATCGATTATGTTTACAGCAATGAATGCAGGTTCAAATTTATTCTTAAATACTTCGGAGAAGAAACAAAAGATTATAAATGCGGCAAATGCGATAAATGCTTAATTGAAGAGAAACTCCCCGAAGCGACAATAAATTATATAAAAGAAGTGATCTTGCGAACCTTATACCAATCGATGGCCGGAAT
Organism: uncultured Ignavibacteriaceae bacterium; assembly: GCA_964430095.1. GTDB lineage: Bacteria > Bacteroidota > Ignavibacteria > Ignavibacteriales > Ignavibacteriaceae > DATKLQ01. The sequence goes on along the minus strand of CAYSGP010000561.1, from coordinate 2,241 downwards.
AAATGAAACTGTTCTGATTCGCATTATCAGGGGAACCGGGAGAAGAGAAACGTATTTGAAACGGGAGACATTCGGAGTATGCGGCAACTACGAAAAAAATGATCTGCTGATTGTTCTTCATCAGATGCTTTCGGAAAATCTCATTAAAAGAAGCAGCTTCAACAAAAAGAATATTGAGCTTGCAAATGCCGGGTATCAAAAGCTGAAAGACAGCGGACTGATTGAAGAACGTGCAGAAAAGGATCTGAATTATGAAAAAAATCTAGAGCTGTTCAACCTGCTTAGAGAAGCAAGAAAAAAAGCCTCCTTAAAGTTTATGCAGACTGCCGAACTAATTTGCTCCGATGATATTCTAAAAGAAATTGCCTCACTGAAACCGAAAACCAGGGAGGAGATCCTTTCTGTAAAAGGATTTAATCCCAGAATGTTCAGCAAGATGGGAGATGAATTTTTGCAGATTATTAATGACTTTTCTGAATCAAACGGTACAAGCAGAGCTGCCGAAGCTGAAGGCAAGAAAACTTTTCCGGAAAATATTATTGAGACCTACAAGCTTCTTGTAAAAGGATACGGGCTTAAGGATATTGCATCTCTCAGAAAGCTTTCTGAGCCGGTCATATCAATGCAGATTGAAACAATCCTGCAGTATGATCCGGAGATAGATGTAAGCATTTTGTTCCCGCCGGATTTGTTTGACAAATTGATTAAAGAGATTAAAAAAGGTTATTTAAATTTAAAAGATTTGAAGAGCCGTTTTCCGGAAGATATCGGCTATCCTTTAATAAGAATTGCAGCCGCAAAATACAAAGCCTCGATTCGTACCGAAAGATTTACTTCCCCGACCTTATCTTCAGTGAGTCAAGATAATCTATAGTTTTTTTAAAAAAAATTTCCCACCGCTTCTGATCTTCATTATAGTAAGCAATGGTTTCTTCATATTCTGCAGGAGAAACATTATACTTCAGGAAAATTGCCGATTTTACAGAATCGGGTAAAGCTCCTTTCGAACTGCCGCCTGATTTAAAGCTTGATGCGGAACCCAATGAATCCTGAGCCAGGAGCATCTCAGTATAAATCATGATCATTTTTTCCTGTTCAACCGGTCCCTCATAGGAGCATGAATGAAAGAGAATCACCGATGAGATGATAAAGAATAAAAATAGGAAATCTATTGAAAATTTAGCCGCCACTATTTTATTTTTTTGCTTGCTTCAAAAAGAATCCGCTTCTCCTTTTCGGTTAGATTTTGATAACCGGATTGGCTGATTTTATCCAAAATTTTATCTATATCCTCCTGGGAAATGCCTTCATCTTCTTCTTTTTCTTTAATTTCATAAAATTTTGCTTCCTCAGGTTCCTCTTTCTTTTTGAAACGGTTTTTTAATCCGTCGAACGGATTAAAAGGTTTAGTTGTTCTCCCGCGGGATGATTTTTTGAAAAGATATTTTATTTCGGCATCGGTACGGGGATCGAACATTATAAAAAGAAATCCAGCCAGTGCACCACCGAGATGGGCCAGATGAGCAACGGCAGGAGCTGCATTATTAATAGCAAAAATTTCAATCAATATAAAAAAGGCAATTAAATATTTAGCCTTTACAGGGACAAGGAAATAAAGGAATATGTACCTGTTCGGGAAAATCATTCCAAAAGCAACCAGAACTCCGAAAATAGCGCCTGATGCTCCGATCGTAGGTCCGGTTCCTCCGGTTAATAGCGGCGAGAGACTAAGGTGAAATATTCCTGCAGAGATTCCGCAAAGTAAATAATAATAGAGAAATTTTTTAGAACCCCACATATTTTCAATTTCCATCCCGAACATCCAAAGACTGAACATATTGAAGAATATATGTGCGAAACCGCCGTGCATAAATTGATAAGTTATAAGCTGCCAGGGATAAAAGCTGGCGCTGCCGATTCCTTCAATAGGTATAAGAGCAAAATATTTGATGATAACATCGGAAAAGTATAAACCGGGACCAATACGGACTTGTTCGCCTACAATCTGGATAAAAAAAACGACACAATTAATTATCAATAGATTTTTTATTACCGGGGGGAAAAAACTAAATCCAAATCCGGCCGGTTTATAATAATTGCTCACTGATCTTCCTCGAATTCAAAGTTATAAAATATGAGACTCACTGCAATAAAATTAGTTTATACATAATCCATATTTGATGACACCGTTAACATTAAGCATTGCTGAGTGCAGTAACACCCGGAAGAATTTTTCCTTCC
>CAYSGP010000560.1:0-7808 GCA_964430095.1 uncultured Ignavibacteriaceae bacterium | reverse complement strand
GGGTTGACTAAAAAGTAATTTTCAATTTAAAGATCCGTGTAAATCAGTGTAACCTGCCTCGCCGGCAGGCGGGTCTGCGTTATCCGTGTTCTATTTTTTTGAATAATTATTACTTTTTAGTCAGCCCCAGCGAGGGATGGGTTCAAAACATCTTTTTATTGTTATTTATTTTCATCGTAATACATTTAGTTATTTTCTCTTATAAATTTCTTTGTCTTTCTATTAATTCACTTATATCTTTTTGAATAAAAATTTTCTATTAGTGTTAATTTTTAGAAACGTATTTTGAAAATACCCAAGGATATAAAGAAGCAAATCTTAGCCGATAAAGATCAGCTTTCCATAAATCAAATCTCTCAAAAATACAATCTCCCGCGCGATGAAATAAAAAATATTATTAATCCTTCCCAAAAAAAATCTCCTAAATGGTTTTATGCAGTGTTGATCTCCCTTCCAATTATATTTTTAATTGTGCTTGAAATTTTCTTAAGGATCATAAATTACGGTTATAACTTTGAACAATGGGTAGATGCCGGGGGAGGAAAATATATAATAAATCCGAACATGGGGAGGAAATATTTTACAAGCGGAGATTTTACCCCTAATACAATTGAGGATGTTTTTGACAAGCAAAAAAAGTCAAATTCTTTCAGAGTTTTTGTTTTAGGCGAAAGCAGTGCACAAGGTTATCCGTATAATCCGATGGGATCGTTTTCCCGTTACATACGTAAACGGTTGGAATTGGTATATCCCAGCGCTGCAATCGAGGTCGTGAATATAGGTATGACGGCAGTAAATTCTTACACTTTGTTAGATCTTTTGCCTGGCGTACTAGATCAAAAGCCTGATTTAATTTTAATATATGCAGGGCATAATGAATATTACGGTGCACTGGGGGTTGGTTCGGTACAATCGTATGGAGCATCCCGGACTCTAAATAAATTAATTTTATCATTAAATGAATTTAAGATAACTCAATTTGTACGCAATTCGGTTCACTGGGTCTCATCATTATTCGTTTCCGAAAACAGTGGCTCTTCGGGCACACTAATGTCCAGGATGGCAAGGGATAAGTACATACTATTAAATTCTAAAGTGTTCAATGCAGGTCTTCAGCAATTTGAAGATAACCTTACAGATATTTTACGCTTAATCAAAGATAAAGGTGTCCCGGTAATATTAGGCAGGCTGGCAAGCAATTTAAAAGATCAGAAACCGTTTATATCGGTTAACACTCCTGGTTACAAAACTGCTAATCAGGTTTATAAAGAAGCCGGTAATGAATTAAAAAATAAAAATTTTACAAAAGCAGATTCTCTTTTCAAACTGGCAAAAGATCTTGACGCACTTAGGTTCAGGTCGCCCGAAAAGATAAATAAGATTATTGTCGATTTAGGAAAAGAATTTCATGCTGCAATTGTTCCGATAGATTCAATATTTGATTCTGCAAGTCCGGGAGGAATAGTGGGGGACAATTTAATTGTTGATCATCTGCATCCGAATGTACGGGGATATCAAATTATCGGTAAAGCATTTTATGATTCTATGGAAAAACAGGGATATCTCCCGAAAACAGAAAATGCTGAAATTCCGTTTAATGAGCAGGACAGCCTTACCCGTGCCGATTTTGTTTTTACAAAACTCGATTCTGTTATTGGTAATTATTTTGTTAGAATATTAAAGACAGACTGGCCGTATGTAAAACAGAGGACTGCAATATCGGAATTTCAACAGAAGGATTTCCTCAATTTATTTAAACCTAAGGATTTTATTGATTCAATTGGTATGTACAGGATAGAAAATAAAGTATCCTGGATTGATGCACATTTTATTGCCGCTACATATCACTTGAGGAGAAACGATATAAAAGAATATTTAAACTATATGAATGTTTTGATCTATCAGTATCCCGGTCTTGGAGATCTTGATGGTGCCATCAGATACTTTTTTGAAAGAAATAAACTTGATCTGGCAGATTATACTCCAAAGAGGAATGGGCTGATGGCGTTGTATATTGGAAACTTCGACAATGCAGTCAGACATTTAAACGAAGCCTATAAATTAAATCCTAAGGATCCTATAGTATTATATAATCTCTCATTAGCTTATTCAGAAAAGAAAGATTTCAACTCGGCTCTCACTATAATTAATGAATGTTTAATTACAAAGCCGAACTACCCGGAGGCAAATAACCTGAAACAAAAATTATTAAATCAATTAAAGAATAAATGAAATATATAATTCAACGATAAATAAAGCATGTTAAAAAAATGCTGCTAACTAAATAAATGAGATACAGCTTTTATTTTGTCTTTAACGCATTCATTCATAGCGCAGCCTATCGCCAGCAAATAATGCATGAATGCATGGCTGCCTTCGACTCAGCTAGGCGATCATGCATTCATGCGATCATGCATCCATGCCTAATAGAATCTTAACCAAATTTGGCAAAATATTTTTTAGGAACTATGCAATTATATATTTAGAACCTTCATATTATAAGGAGGCAATTCCAAATAGGCATTGTCTCTTTTATTTTTAATTCCTTAAAAATGAGAGATTCGTTATATTAAATGAATAGATTTATCAAAATAGAAGAAGAACTGCGAAATAAATATCGCCCTTAAATATTTGAAGATGTTCTATCGGGAAACCTGAACAAAGATTAATCTTGAAAAACAGTAAAGTATATCTGACATTATTTGTTATCTCTGCATGTATTATTAGTTATGAAATAATATCCACCCGGATTAGTTCGGTAATATTTGAAAGCAATTATGGATTTATTATACTTTCTCTTGCAATCCTTGGCTTGGGTTCCGGAGGTATTTACTTTTATTACAGATTGACTGAAAATGTATCCCGGGAAAAAAGTAAAATATTATTCAATTATTTAATGCTTACCGCGTTTGCATTCCTTTTTTATATAATTACAGTAATTGTATTTAAAATTACCAGCCCTTTCATTTATTTTTTTCTTTTAATAATTCCTTTCTTTTTTGCAGGAATTGTGTATGCGCTGATATTTAAAACATATGCTGAAAAGAGTTTTAAATTATATGCCTCCGATCTTGCAGGAGCCGCTTTTGGCGCAGCAGTGTCCCCGTTCATAATCAACGCACTGGGAGCATCAAATGCAGTAATTATGTTCGGTGTATTGATTTTATGCTTATCGGGGTTTTATTATCAACAGAGAATTAAAAAAAAAGCAATCATTATTTTCTATTCGCTCCTTATCCTCTCTTCAGCGTTTCTAGTTATAAACGGCAGCAAAGATTTTTTGGGAAGGATCCCAATCGGCAATTTCTATGAAAAAGATTTCTATTATGTTTATCCGAATGCGGCGGAAATCTCCGAAATAATTGAAAGCCGCTGGAGCATATACGGGCGTGCCGACCTGGTGCAGTACAGCAATCAGGATATGGTTAAGCAATTATTTATTGATGGTGCTGCGGGAACACAGATGTACCGGTTCGGAGGAGATGTTAAAACCTTCAACCCTCTTCTATATAATCTTCTGATGAGGCATTCTACGACTATCCCTTTATTATTTTTGAATGTTCATGAAAAAGACAATATGCTTGTAATAGGGCCGGGCGGAGGGAAGGAGGTTTTAACCGGTTTGCTGGATGGAATAAAAAATATAACTGGAATTGAAATAAATCCTGATTTTGTTGACATTGTTAAACAATACAAAGATTTCAACGGCGGAATATATACGGATTTTCCAAATGTAAAAATGGAGATCGCCGACGGCAGGCATTTCATTAGGCAGACGGATATGAAATATGATCTCATCGTAATGGCACTCCCGTCCACCAAACAGATGCAGAATATAGAAGCATTAGCGGCAAACGAGAATTATCTTCTTACAGCTGAAGCACTTAGTGATTATTTGAAAGCGTTAACCGGTGAAGGACAGCTGATACTTACGGTTCATAATCAATGGGAATTGCTGAGACTTATAGTGACCGCAATATCGGCTTTTGAAGGATTAGGAATAAATCCCGTTGATGCATTAAATCATTTTGCGGTTATTGAAGCTGATTATAATCCTACAATAGTCATTAAAAAAAAGACATTCACAGGAGATCAGGTTGTAAACTGGAAAAAAACCATGAGCAAAATACCTAAAGAACTTCCGGCTTTTACTTACCTGCCGTTCGGTTATTCGATTAATAGTCGATCTGTAGTAAATAATTTTTTGATTGGCCTGAAAGAGAACCGTTTTTCGCTGGAAGAATATATTAATAATGATCCGTACAATATTGAACCTTGCCGAGATGACAGTCCCTATTTCTATAAAGTTAATAAAGATGTACCAAAGGATTATTCCTATTTAGCTTCGGGATTAATTTTATTTAATGTACTGATTATCGGAATTCCATTTACCCGGATCAAACAAAAATTAATAAAGGATAAAGCAAAAAAAATAAAAGTAAGGAATATTCTTTTTCCTTTGACAATTTTTATCCTTCTGGGATTAGGATTTATGATTCTTGAAATTTCCCTCTTTCAGAAAATGATCCTTTACCTCGGTTCCCCTACTATTTCCTTGTCTATTCTTTTAAGTTCTTTGCTGATTGGAATGGGAATAGGGAGCAATTACGGAAATTTTATCAGCAGGGAGAATCATAAAAACCGTTTACTTATAATATCTTTGTTAATTACTGCTGCCGGGATCATATTCTTTTTCATTTATCCTTATGTATTAAATATTGTTTTAAAAGAATCCTTGATTTACCGTGGAATTATATCTTTTATTTTAATTCTTCCATTTGGATTTTTACTCGGCATCCCCTTTCCAACCGCTCTTCATTTATTAAGATCAGAGAATAATGAAAATTTAATTCCGTGGATGTACGGTATTAATGGCACTATGTCGGTTTTGGGTTCGGTACTTGCCGTAATTATTTCAATAATGTACGGATTTACAGTTTCATTTTTTGTCGGTTTATTTTTTTATCTGTCTATTTTTATAATTACCCGGCTTTTTTCCAAAAAAGTTTTTTCATAGTTTCTAAAAATTTTTCTACTGGGGTTTAAGGCATATTTTTTCTCCATCTTAATTGAGGAGAGAAAATGATAGGTATTATTCATTGCATGCTAAAAAATCTGAATGTTCTTGCTTTCAGCAACCAGTAAAACTTGAATGTTATATTTTCTTCCTCTCAGCAATATAAAATCGAAGAATCTTGAACCAAAGACTTCCCAATATTGATAAACAAATTGCTTATTGCAGCTGCCTAAAATTATTTTAATTATAAGATCTTAGGGGAAATTGCGGATGTTGCAAAACGGGCAGGGCGATCCACTACTTAGCTGCGGTCTTTTTTTGATTTAAATTATTTCTTAAAAAATGAATGAAAAGTAAGATGATGAGAAAAAAGTATTCGGAAAAATGAAGGATATGTAATCAAATTTTTCTTATTCATTCCCGGAATTAATAAGCAAAATAGACTAAAAAGAAAAATACCGCTAACTAAATTCCGAATCAGTTAGTATTACTGAAATTATTTTGTCCATATAAATAAAAATTAATTTTATTGATTTTTTAAATGTATTTACTTAGCTTGAAACGGTTCAATTTTTATTTAAAATAACTTAATTCGAAGAAAAAATATCCTAATTACTAGGGAGATCGGCCGGGTTTTCTTTTTGATCTATCTAACTAAAATATCATTTGTGGGAAAAGAAAAACAACTCATATCCGCCGAAAAAACAAAAAAAGAAAACTTACCAAATTTCAAAAATCCAAGACCTTTTATGGATTCGCAATCCTATTATATTTTGAAAAACATTGTAATAGATTCACCTTTACAATACAAGCAAGGGAATGTCTGAGAAAACCATTTAAAGAATTTGTTAATATAGAATGAGAATCCTTGAGAAAATATCAGCGCTGCCCTTTTCAAATTTACACAAGCTTGTTCCCGAAGGCATTAACGGCAGCTTTGGAAGACCGGCATTAAAAGAGGCGTTTAAAAACGATTTTTACATTGGTGCAGCACTCAGTTTAGATCAAATTTTAGGTAAAGAACCGAAGAGTATGGAGGTTGTAGAAAAACATTTTAATTCCATTACGCCTGAAAACATTCTGAAGTGGGAAGAGGTCCATCCTGAACTTGATAGATATAATTTTGAACCGGTAGACCGTTTTGTTGCTCTTGGTGAAAAGAACAAAATGCATATCATCGGTCATACGCTTGTCTGGCATCTGCAGACTCCTGATTGGGTTTTTCAGGATCAAGCCGGAAATCCTTTAAATCGTGAGGCGCTGCTCGAACGAATGAAGGATCACATTTTTACAATTGTGGGCCGCTACAAAGGCCGAATCCATGGATGGGATGTTGTAAATGAAGCAGTTTCTGATGATGGTCAATTAAGAAAAAGTAAATGGTTCGAGATTCTTGGTGAAGATTTTATAATTAAAGCTTTTGAATTTGCTCATCAAGCCGATCCTGATGCAGAACTTTATTATAATGAGTATGATTATGAGATACAACCAAAATGTGAGGGTGTCATCCGGCTTATAAAAACATTGAAATCTAAAGATGTTCATTTAGATGGTGTCGGTATTCAGGGGCATTGGTTCAAAGACTGGCCTCCGATCGGGGATATTGAAAATTATATTTTGCCACTTTCAAAATTAAATATCGATCTCATGATAACCGAACTGGATGTAAGCGCCCTTCCGTTTTATGCAGTTGATTCAAAAGTGGTGGATATATCTTCCTTTAATGCCGAGTTGCAGAAAAAGCACAATCCCTATCCTGATGCTTTGCCTGACTCTGTTCAAACAGAATTGGCAAACCGTTATGCCGAATTATTTTCAATGTTTCTTAAGCATCGGGATAAAATCAGCCGTGTTACGTTTTGGGCTGTTCACGATAAACAATCATGGCGGAATTATGTACCCATAAGAGGACGGACTGATCATCCCATGTTGTTCGATCGTAATTGTAAACCAAAACCGGCTCTTGATGCAATTATTAAAGCAGCTAATGCAGGAAAGTAAAAAATAAAAAGTAAAAAGTAAAAAGTAGAAAAATTAATATTATCAAGAAATAATAAAAAGAAGGAATAAATACAATGAGTAACTTTTTCGCAGATGTAAAAACACAAATTAAGTATGAAGGTAAAGATTCTAAGAATCCTCTTGCTTTTAAATACTACAACAAGGATCAAAAGGTTGGCGGCAAAACAATGGCAGAACATCTCCGTTGTTCCGTAGCATGGTGGCACACCTTCATGGGGAATGGTTCAGATATGTTCGGCGGTCCTAGTTTTAAAAGAGATTGGCATAAAGCATCTAATTCGATGGATGCTGCAAAGGAAACAATGGATGCAGCGTTCGAGTTTTTTCAGAAACTTGGTGTCGAATATTATTGTTTTCATGACCGCGACATTGCTCCTGAAGGAGAGAATTTTTCGGAATCATGCAAAAATCTTGAAAAGATGGTTGAATATGCAAAAGGTCTGCAGAAATCTACCGGCGTTAAACTTTTATGGGGAACAGCAAATTTATTCAGCAACCCTATCTATTCACAAGGAGCGGCGACAAATCCCGATGCAAATATTATGGCTCTAGCAGCTGCACAGCTCAAAAATGCTATCGACGCAACAAAAGAACTTGGCGGAGAGAATTATGTGTTCTGGGGTGGCCGTGAAGGTTACGAGAGTTTATTGAATACCGATATGAAAAAAGAGCAGGAGAAAATGGCTCGTTTTCTCCATATGGCAATTGATTACAAAAAGAAAATCGGTTTTAAAGGGCAATTCCTGATTGAACCCAAACCATGTGAACC
>CAYSGP010000559.1:0-6857 GCA_964430095.1 uncultured Ignavibacteriaceae bacterium | reverse complement strand
TACTTCCGATTTGCATACTTCATTTCCGGATTTATCTACAATAATGCACATCTCTCCCAAGGAAACATTCGGACCCGTAGAAATTATTACCAAGCCTACGACGTCCGATACTTTCCCGTTCATCTTATATAAATCTGCTTTGTTAATTAAATCCTTAAAGCGCTCGATAACTATTGAGCCCGGAGTTTTTAACTTATTTTCTGTTTCCATTCCGTTCATTCTTTAGGAGGATTTAATATTGAATCAAACTGTTTCTTCATTTCATTTAACTGCGAGCTTATGCTTGCGTCCACATTGCCTATTTCTGTTTCTACTATGCAGCCGCCTTTTTCAATCCTGTTATTGGTTTCAAATTTTATTTTAGAAAACGAATCGGTGTGAATAACTCTATTGCTTTCTCTCGAGATTAATTCATAGTCCTCGGAATTAAGTTTTACCAGTATATTGTTAGATCCGATTACCTTTCTAAGAGCTTCATTTAAAACCGCTGTTATAGAGCTGTTCAGCATAATCTCTCTTTGAAGTATTTTCTCGGATAATATGAAAGACAATTTTAAAGTCACTCTTTCAAATTCCCGGTCATATAAATCAGTTTTTTCGTTAAGAGCGGAGATTATCTGATGAATATCTTTAAATTTCTTTTCGAGTCTCTCCCTGTATGTGTTTTCAAGATTTTCTACTGCTTTTTTAAATCCTTCTTTATACCCTGATTCATATTCATTTTCCAGCTTCTTCTGGTAAGGATCTAAGTTTTCCAGGAAAGCCTCTTCCTCGGAATAAATTCTGCCGTTTACCTTTAAATTCAGATTTGGCTGATTAATATTGATTTTTAGAGGATCAGACATAAACTTCCTCTTTTCCTCCTCTTAGGTTTAGAGAAATCTCTCCCGCATCTTCAAGCGCTTTAATTGCATCTATTACTTTTGCCTGCGCCCCTTCAACCTCTTTAAGTTTAACCATACCCATATATTGAAGCTCTTCTTTCAGCAGGTCGGCAGCCCGTTCGGACATATTTGAGAATATTTTATTCTTAAGTTTTTCATCCGCAATTTTGAGAGAAAGTGCTAAATCTTTTCTGTCCACATCGCGCAGGATCTTTTGTATGTCTTTATCCTGAATATGAATGATATCTTCGAACATAAACATCAGTCTTTTTACTTCAATAGCTACATTAGGATCTTTTTCCGAAAGTTTATTAAGTACATCTTTGCTTAAACCTAAAGCGGCTTTATTGAGAACAACTGCCAGGCTTTTTGTACCCCCGATCTTGCTTAAAGACTGGGACATGGATACTCCCGCAAGCTCATCTACAACTTTCTCAATTTGCTTGAGAGTCTGAGGAGATATCTTTCCTAATGTAGCGATCCTATATACGACGTCATCTCTTAATGCTTCAGGGAGTTCCTTTAAAACACCGGCTGTCTGACTGGGATTTAAATGCGAAAGAATTAATGCGATTGTCTGCGGGTGCTCTTTGTTTAAAAAATTTATAAGCTGCATTGAATCGGCTTTTTTCAGCACGTCAAAACCTTTTAAAGTGGTAATCGATTTTACTTTTTCAATTATCTCTGCGGCTTTCGGTTTTCCAAATGATTTTTCGAGCAGAACCTCTGCATATTCCACACCTCCTTCAATTACATATTCCCTCGCAATAATCATTTCATAAAATTCTTCAAGGATAGAATCTATTCTTTGTGAAGGAATATTTTTAATCTTTGTAATTTCTGTGGAGATATTTTCAATGATTGCAGGATCAAGATATTTAAAAACCTCTGCGGCAGTCTCTGTTTTCAGAGCTATCATCAGGAGAGCAGCCTTCTGCGGGCCGCTTAACTCTATTTTCTTCGAATCTCTTTCCATCTGAAGGTTACGTTAGTTCTTCCTGGTGAATCCAGGAATTAATAATTTTTGCTGCGTCAGTAGGATTTTTGGATACATATTGAACAATCTTTTCCTGCTGGTTTAATTTTTTCAGTGCCTCTTCCGATAATTCGTCTTCTATATCTCCCACCGGGAGCGCTTCTCTTTTTGGTCTGGTGATCTTGGGTGATTGTTTTGCTTTTTTTAATAAAGAAGGTTCAAGAACGCTTGAAGCATTAAATTGCGGAGATGACGGTTCCCAGTAAATTGTTTCCAAATTCTTTAAAGCTTCTCTTTCTTTTTTTATGTTTTTCATCAATAGCCTTATAACAAAAAAAGCACCCGCTAATCCGACTAAAACAAGAATTAAATTTGTCCAGTCCTCCACTTGGTTTATTATTGAAGGACCTCCTTCCATAAGTACTTCCTCAGCCGGTTTTGTTTCAAAGGAGAGATTTACGATTGAAAACTGATCATTCCTGGTCAGATCGAATCCAACTGCATTTTTTATTATTTCCTCTAGCATTCTTATCTGCTGCTCAGGCCTTGGTTCATATTGTATTTCGGTTTCTTCTCCTTTTATAACCTCTTTCTGCGAATAATTTATTAGTGCAGCAATGCTTAATTTTTTAATAGTGCCGGAATTTTCAACCACCCGCTGGACAGTCTTGCTGATTTCATAGTTAGTTGTATTGTTCTGACTTATCTGGGAGGACGAATCCGATCCTTCCGAGCCAATGCTTTCGGTTTTTATGGTTTGCTCACTTACAGCAACCTGGGATTCAGGATCGTACAGCTCCATTGTTTTTTCCACTTGATCGAAATTCAGGTCGGTATTTACTTGAATCATTGAATTGCCGTATCCAAGGACATTATCCATTAAGCTTTGTGCTTTTGTCGCAAGATAATTTTCAACGGACTGCTTTATTTCATATTGCTTGCCGCTGTTCACTGCAAACGGATTTTCAGAGTATTCTTTTGAAAGCAGCCTTCCTTTGGTATCAAGCAGAGTTACTTTCTCAGGCTGCAAGCCTTCTACGCTGCTTGAAACAAGATTTACAACAGCGGAAATACTGCCGTTCGATATCGAATAATTATTCCTAAGCTTTAGAACTACCGACGCTGTCGGGAGCTTTTCTTCATCTTTAAAAATTGATTTTTGGGGAAAGACAATGTGCACGCGGACTCCCTCTACCCCTTCCTGCTGACTAATCGTTCTTGCTAATTCTCCTTCAAGAGCCCGTTTATAATTAAGCTTCTGCATAAATTCCGACATTCCCATTGTGGTTTTATCGAAGATCTCATAACCGATTATGCCGGAGCTGGGAATTCCTCTCCCTGCAAGAGAAAGGCGGAGTTCATAGACTTTATCCTTCGGAACCTTAATAGTGGTTCCGCCGTCTTCAATTTCGAAAGCAATTTTTTGAGCTGAAAGATATTCAACAACTTTTGAAGCATCCTCCTGGGCTAGATTTGTGTAAAGAGAAGAGTAGCTTGGCTTATTCATATAAATAAAAAGAAAAGACATTATCACAATGGTAAATATTGATGTAGCGCCAAGAAGTATCTTCTGCTGCAGAGACAATCTGTTTAAGTAATTTGATAAAGCTTTGAATTGGTTCATTGCATTTCTTTAAAATTTTGAAGGGAAGGTCAAAAGAAATGCCACTATCATTAATTTTTTTGAATGGAATTGAATATGATTTTTCAATATTGGAGTGGCTAAAAATAACCACGTGGTTGAAAAGCGGGGGAGAGGTAAGTTGTTTTTTGTTTGTGGTTTTGTTGTAAGGGGCAGTTTTAATAGTTCAAGATTAAGTTCAAGTTTAAGATTAAGTTCAAGTTCAAGGTTAAAGAAAAAGTTAGTTTCTTAGCACCTGCAGCTTTCATTCTTGAACTTGAACCTGAACTTTAAAGTATTCCAGCTTTGTTCAGAATGCGTTATTAATCGTCTCTGCAATATTTTCAAGCGGGACGATAGCATCCGCCAGCCCGGCTTCTACAACAGAACGGGGCATACCGTAAACAATGCACGATTCTTCATTTTGAGCCAGGCAATGTCCGCCTAGACTTTTTAATTTTTTTATCCCCACCAGACCGTCTTTTCCCATACCTGTCATTATAATACCCATTGCATATTTTCCGTATATATCGACTACCGAATTTATCAATACATCGACTGAAGGGCGGTGGAGTGTTGTATTAGGCTCTTCCGAAATGCTGATGCTCGGAGCTTCTTTTCCATTTTCCTTTAAAATCATATGAAAACCTCCCGGAGCAATATATATAACGCCGTTTTTAGGTTTTTCGTTATTCTCGGCTTCTCTGACTTCAATACTTGACATTCCATTTAACCTGTCTGCGAGCGATTTGGTAAATTTTGGCGGCATATGCTGAACGATAAAAATCGGGCAGCTTATTTTGTTTTCCAGGTTAGGAATTACCTTTTGAAGGGACATGGGTCCCCCCGTAGAAATTCCTAAACAGACTGCTTTATATCCTATTTTAGGAAGATAACCGGATACATGAAAAGTTTTTCCTCCCTTTGGTTTTCCTGATTCACTATATAAAGATCCTCTGCCGATTAATCTTCTTATTCGATCATTTAAAGAGCTCTGCTTAACAATCTCTTTAACTTTTCTTATGAGCTCATCTTTGATTTTTATAATATTTATGTTAGTGTAGGATAATTCTTTTGGTATAAAATCTACTGCTCCGTATTCCAGCGCTTTTAAAGTTGCTTCTGCTCCTTCAGTAGTAAGAGAACTCACCATAATTACAGGAGTGGGGGAATCCTTCATGATTATTTGCAGCGCCGTAAGCCCGTCCATTTTCGGCATTTCGATATCCAAAGTGATCAGGTCCGGTTTTAGATTTTTTACAAGCTTATATCCCTCTTCACCGTCTCTTGCTGAGGCGATTACCTGGATTTCCTCATCGCTTTGAAGCATCAGTGATAAGGATTTCCGCATGAATGCAGAATCATCGATTACAATGACTCTAATCTTGTTTCCCAATTTCTACTTTCTCAATCTGGTTTAAGATCTCATTAATATCGAGAATCATTACAACAGTGCCGTCTCCCAGAATTGTTGAGCCTGCAATCCCCTCAATTGTGCCTAAATAGTTTCCGAGCGATTTTATTACAACTTCTTTTTGTCCGATGAGTTTATCTACTTTTATTCCGAACCTTTTTTCGGCGATACCCACTACAACAACATGCTGCCATATTTTATTCTGGTAGCTTTCTTTTCTATAGATCATCCTGCTTATTTCAAAGATCGGAATTATAGTATCCCGCATCATGATCACTTCTTTTTCATTAATCGATTTTATATTATCGCTGTGTACCCGCACAACTTCAATAACGGAATTGAGCGGAATTACTATAGTTTCTTCATTAATTTCAACAATCATTCCAGGGATTATTGCAAGAGTAAGAGGCAGACGTATGTTGATTGTCGTTCCTGTTCCAACCTCGGAATCAATATTGATTATTCCGCGGAGCTTGGCTACATTGGTCTTAACAACATCCATCCCTACCCCTCTCCCGGAAATATTTGTAACTACTTTGGCTGTAGAGAAGCCCGGCAGAAAAATGAGATTTAATAAATCCTGCTTTGTTAATTCTTTTGCCTTTTCTTCAGAAATTAATCCTTTGCTGATTGCTTTTTCCCTGATAATCTCCGGATTAATTCCTCCGCCGTCATCAGTAACATTTATAATAATATTGTTTCCTTCCTGTTCCGCCGAAAGGATTATAGTACCTATAGGATTTTTCCCTTTTAACTTTCTTTCATCCGGCGGTTCAATTCCATGATCAATTGAATTGCGTACAAGATGAACCAATGGATCGTTTATTTCTTCAATTAATGTTTTATCTAGTTCCGTTTCTTCCCCTTTTAGGATAAGCTTAATTTTTTTCCCTGCTTCTTTAGAAAGATCGCGGATTAAACGTGGAAAGCGGGTGAACACTTTTCCTATTTTCACCATCCTGGTTTTCATTACTAAAAGCTGAAGCTCGTTAGTCATGAGATCTATCTGCTTTGCAGCTTCCGAAAGATCCTTATCCAGCTTTGATCCTTCAAACTCATGAGCAAATTCGGAATAGACTTGAGTGAGGCGGTTTCTTCCCAGAACAAGCTCCGATGCAATATTCAGAAGTTCATCAAGCCTTTCAATGTCAACTCTGATGCTGTTTTCTTCCCTGCTGATTTTTTTATTGCCGCTCTCTTCTTTAGTTGATTGCGGGATAAAAGTTTCCGCCTGGTTTTCTGAGGATAATTCCGTTTGCTGCGGTTCGCAGATTATTTTTTCCCGGGCATTTCCTTTTCTCTCTTCTTCAGCAGAATTTTCATCGTTTACCTTATTACCGGTTTTATTCATATCCTCAATAATTTTATTGAGAACATCAATGGAATTTGTAATATCAATGTCTTCATTTAAATTAAATTCCACACTTGAAACAAGCTCTTTGATCTTATCGAATGAATTTAAAACGGCATCCATAACGGATGTATTAATCTTGGATTCTTTTTTTCTCAGTTTATTTAATATATCTTCGCAGCGGTGAGTAATTAAGGTGAGCTTATTTAAACCAAGAAATCCTGAAGTTCCCTTTATTGTATGAAAAGACCGGAATACCTGATTAAGGAGCTCGATGTCGTCGGGCCTGTTTTCCATCTCAACAAGATCGACATCTAGTTTTTCCATTATTTCTTTTGTTTCAATCAAGAAACTATCCAGAATTTCTTTCATTTCCGGATCATTGAGCATCGAGTAGCTGTCTGGTGTTTCCATTTATGAAAATAATTTATCTATTTCTTTTTGTGATGTACTATTATGGCCGCTGATTATTGAGTCTGCCATTTCCTGTCTCTCGCCTGATTTTAAATAATCGGCATTTGCATCGAATGAATGTTCGCCGGTCAGCTTCAGCTCCGTATTTTCCAGGCTCGCTTCATTCAAATTATTATTTAAAGAAATGAGCCTCATCT
>CAYSGP010000558.1:0-2684 GCA_964430095.1 uncultured Ignavibacteriaceae bacterium | reverse complement strand
ATTCAGGCTCGGCACCGTTTGTAGTCGACAGCATAACTCATGGAAATAATTCTTTTGCCGTTAATCCCGAAAATTTGACAATTCCGCAAAATGACAGCATGGAGGTTACCATAACTTTTACTCCGGGTACAGCAGCTGCGTTTAACGATACATTATTAATTTATGGAAATTCCTCTGTTCATCCGGATACAATAATTATTAGCGGAACCGGGACTTCCGAAACAACCGCACCTATAATTGCTTTATCCGCATCGGCTGTAGTTTTCCCCGATATAACAGTCAATTCCAGTATATCGAGGTCAATTTATATAAAGAATAACGGAAATGCTCTTCTTATTGTTTCAAACATTACTTCCGATAATAGTGCTTTTAGT
Organism: uncultured Ignavibacteriaceae bacterium; assembly: GCA_964430095.1. Taxonomy (GTDB): domain Bacteria; phylum Bacteroidota; class Ignavibacteria; order Ignavibacteriales; family Ignavibacteriaceae; genus DATKLQ01. The sequence goes on along the minus strand of CAYSGP010000558.1, from coordinate 2,310 downwards.
GTAGATTCAACCAGTTTTTCAATAGCTTCTGCAGACAGCCATAAAGTTAATATCACGTTTACTCCGACTGAAGCAATTAGCTACAATGCATCATTAACAATAACTCACAATGCTTCAGGAAATCCGAGTGTTGTAAGCTTAAGCGGCAAAGGTGTAAGCAATCCTGTTGCAATATTCAGTTTATCCGCAGCTTCAATTAATTTCCCATCCGTAACAGTTAACAGCAGCCTCCAAAGATCATTTTATATCGGGAATGAGGGGAGCGCAAATCTCCAGGTTTCGAACATTTCCAGCAGCGATACTTCATTCAAAGTAGATTTAAATAATTTCAGTGTAGCTGCCCAAGACAGCCATATGGTTACAATTACTTTCACCCCGACCGAAGCTAAAAATTACAATGCTGTTTTAACCATTTCGCACAATGCTTCCGGAAGCCCGGCTGCAATGAATTTAAGAGGAACCGGGACTGCAAATCCTATTGCAATATTCAGTATTACAAAAACTGCTTTGAATTTCGGAACTTTATTTACAGGCAGCAGCAGCTCGCAATTTTTATATATCAGAAATGAAGGAGTAGCAAATTTGAATGTTGCTCAAATCAACAGCAGCGATAATGCTTATCGTACGGATACAAGTAATTTTACACTTACCCCGGGAGACAGCTTAAAAGTTACTGTTAGTTTCAATCCAGCCGAAGCAAAACTATACAATGCATCTTTATCCATACAGCATAACGCCGCAGGGAGCCCAAGCACAGTTAGCCTGACTGGAACAGGATTCAGCTATCCGGCGAGCATTTCATTATCCGTTAACAAAACTTTCGGTAGTGTAGATAACTCAAATAATTTCAGAATAGTCGGTGTTCCCGGAAGCAGTTCAATCCCTGTTCAAATGAGCGGAAATTTTGATTATGACTGGAGCGTTTACTGGGACACCGGCAGCGATCAAAATTATCTTGAACACAAATCCGATTTTACTTTTACTCCTGGGAAAGCTTATTGGGTTATCGGCAATAATCCTTTGGTTATAACTCAGCAGGTAAATTCAGTTCCTTTGAATAATAATGATTTCACCTATTCAATTCCTCTTCATCCCGGATGGAATTTGATATCGAATCCTTTCGAGAGATCATTACAATGGTCAAGCGTCAGGAATTTAAATTCACTTCCTGCAAATAAGCTGCTATACTCCTGGAACGGAAGCTGGTCAAATCCCACAGAAATGAAGCCTTATGAAGGATATTATTTTTATAATGACTCTACGAATTTACCATCTCTTAAAATTCCATATGAAATAAACGGTTCATTGGGGAAAATGAATAATGATTATTCTCTTCCGGTAAATTCTGAGAAGTTTTTAAAGATTGCTGCAGTAGAATCGAATGACTTTGAATTATCCGGTGTATTTATCGGAATTGATCCCGGAGCCAGCAACGGCATAGATGAGAAAGATTATTTTTCACCTCCCGGGGATTTCCAGAAGCAAGGAATTTCGCTGCTGAGAAATGAATTGCCGAAAAGAGAAAAATTCCTCTTCATTGAACAAAGGCCTGCAATCGGAGAGGGACAGGAATATACCCTGCAAATTAAAACAGTCCCCAATCTGCCGTTGGAAATAAAAATTGACGGCTTAGACAATTTTAAGGATTATAATATCTATCTATTCGATGCCGTGCTGAAGAATTTGTACAACATTAGAGATAAGCAGAAGATTGAATACAAATCTGCTCATCAATATAATCCTTTTAAATTGTTCATAGGTACGGATAATTATATAAATGAAATCAAGAATAAATTACTGCCGATTACTCACCAGCTTTATCAGAATTATCCGAATCCTTTTAACCCTAGAACCGTAATAAGATTTTCTCTGCCGGAGACGGAAAAAATTTCAATCAGGGTTTTTAACATCCTAGGTGAGCTTGTAAGCACATTAATTGATAACCAGGTTTTTGATGCCGGGAGTTATGAAGTTGAGTTCAACGGAAGTCAATTGTCAAGCGGTGTTTACATAGCAGCGCTTGAAGCACCCGGTTTTAATGCACAGAAGAAGATGATTTTATTAAAGTAATGAATCAAACACAGATTTCGGAAGGGCAGTTTTACAGTCCGAAGATTCTTAAAGTAAAAATTGAAAGGGGGAAGACAGCTCAAAAAGAATTTTATTTCCAGAATAATTTTACTGTAGGACGATCGGAACAATGTTCAATTCAGATTGATGACGGTTTGGTCAGCCGTGTTCATGTTGAAGTATTTAAGGAAAATAACGGCTGGTGGATCTCCGATAAAAACAGCAGCAACGGCACATTCC
>CAYSGP010000557.1:0-4935 GCA_964430095.1 uncultured Ignavibacteriaceae bacterium | reverse complement strand
AAACTCCGCAGACCGAAGATCCATCAATAAAACAGAATAAGGAGATTGCTGCTAAAGTTATAGATGTATTCGACAAAGGGGATATTACCGCACTGGATACTCTTTTAACAGATGATGTAGTTGATCATCAGCTGGATACTATGTTCATTAAAAAGACCGGGAAGGAAGGAGTGAAAGAGATGTTCGCCTTTTTTGATAAAGCTGTAAACGGTAAGAAAACAACCATTCACTCAATTGCAGTATCCGGTGATACCGTAATGATCTATTCTACAACCGTCGGCACATGGGTGGATACTTTGATGGATATGCCGCCGACAAATAAAGAGATTAAATTCCCGGGAGTAGATATCTTGCGGATTTCCGAAGGAAAAGTTGCAGAGCACTGGGGATTTATGGATATGGCTGCAATGGCTCAATTCATGCCTCCTCCAATGGACAAGGGGAAAATGAAAAAGAAATAATTTATTCCCTTCATTACGACATCAAGCGGCTTTTTTAAGCCGCTTTTAATTCACTATTGCAACCAAAGTATAGTTGAAATTTCTCTGTGGATCTCCATGACTGCTCGGTGGAACTCTGTGTAACCTTTTAATTGATCCCCTCTTTTTTTTATTCTAATTTTCTTTACAAAAAGGAGGGACTTTTTATGGAAGAGAAAAAAAGCAAAGTAATTGTTGAAAACTCGAGCTTTGGAATAATCTGGGTAATCGGCTGGCTGTTCACAATTGGATTCCTAAAATTATCTTTCTGGCAGGGAGTGCTTGCAATACTTCTCTGGGCTTATTACCTGGGCGATCATTTCAGCAAGTAAATATGGTGCGCTAATTTTTTTTACTCTCAAATTGCATTCATCATCTAAGTAAAAAAAAATTTAATATAGATGATTGAGTACTGAAATTTGTATGAATGTATGATATCCTCAAAAATATTTTGCCGAATTTGGTCAAGATATTGTTAATTGTTAAAAGCCTGCCTGCCGGCAAGGCAGGTTAATCGTTAATTGTCGCAACGCTCGCCGATTAACTATTAACCATTAACGTTTAACCTGGTTGCCGGCTTTGCCGCGCTAAGTATGATTGGATGAATGTATTGCTGTATGTTTTACACACTTTAACCTTTTCTCTACTTAAGCTCCTTCATCCACTGCCCAGCAAATGAGCGCCCGGCGCTAACTGTTTCCTTACCGGCTCTGAAGCAGAGTTTCCATAAACTTGATTTGCTTTCATATTCCGGCTTTGCGAAAATTGTTCTGTTATTTTCTTTGACCTTTGTCTTTGCATTAAAATCTACATCTCCGGAGCCTTCTAAAAATTTTGTGAGCCACTGCTTAATTAGCGGATTAGCATTATTCGCAGGGTATTCTTTTTCCCATTCTGCAAGTTTTTGATTATAGTCGTTCATCTGATGATCATAACCCTGCTTCATATAGCCTTCCATTTCCTTGCTGAACATAGGGTTGTTTGGATCATCTAAATCTTTTAACTGCTGTTCATACATTTTAATGGTTTCATCAAACATCGACTGCTGATCTTTAGGCATTTTTGATTTGCTTTCTTTCATACTGGCAATTCCCTGTTTAATTGACTTTCTTTGCTCGTCTTTCATCTGATCCATAGTTTTAGGTTTTTCCGGTTCCTGCGGTTTTTTGCTTTCCCGGAACTCACTGTAGTGTTTTTTAAAATCTTCGGATTTAGTAAATTCTTTCACATAATTTCCAACAGAATTAACAATACCTGCTCTTTCTCCGGCAGCAATATTTTTTAAATCTTTCGGATTCGGGTACCAAAATGAGCTGTAAGAACAATTAGACCAGATCATATTTTTTGCCTGCTCATCGGAAAAATCAATTTGCTTTAAAATATCTTCAACTTTTTTATCAATAATTCTGTTGATTGTAAATCCGATTAAAAGAAATAGTGCCGGTATTAAAAGAATGATTTTTTTCATGCGGAGATTCTCCTCTTTTTCGTTAAAATATTTTGATAGTAAAGAAAAGATAATTTATGGCCGCATGAGTTGCAACAAAAAAATTCGGTAAATAAAACGCCGGATCGATTCGATGTTAAAAATTAAAAATATGAAAAGCCATTACAATTAAAACGCTGTAATTAATCCGATGCCCGCTTGTCCGAATTCCCCGGTAAAATTGTATGTAAATTCACCTGCTATTCTGAAATTTCTTCTCAGCAAATAACCTAAATTAATTGTAGCCGATTTATAGTCCAGCGCATTATCATCGGATTCAACCCAATTACATAATGCAGCGGAATACCATTTACTGTCATCACCCTCCGGCCTAAAGATCAGTTCGCCGAGTGCACCGCGGGTTTCAAATTCGGGTCCGCTTATATCTGAAAAGAATGGATTCTCATCTCTTCTTTCAACATATTGCAGATTCAGTTCTATAGATTCAACACTAAGAGTCAAATCCGGACCGGCCATCCAGATTTCATTTGTTCCTCTGAGAGGATTATCTCTTTCAAGCTGTTCCTTTCCCCAGTAACCGAATCCGCCGATCCTCAGATGATCCCCGATATCCTGAGAAATTCTCCCGAAAAGATTTTTATAATTATCATTATCGAACGTCCTGAAAGAATTTGCCGCAGTTAATCCATTGCCGTTTAAAACTTCAGCAATAATATCTGTACCTGATTCAAAACCGTATGTCAGCATTATCCCTCGGTCATATGCCAGATTAATATTTGAATAACCTACAGCTGTTCTATAAATCCGGTAATCTTCAAAAGTAAGCCTCAGCTCCCGTTTAAATAGCGGATCGGAAACCTGGAACTGTCCGAGGTAAAAATCCAGTTCGCTGCCGAATAAATTGTTAAACATTAAAAATGCATCTTCAAGTCCTGCAACTTCTCCTCTTTCGGAAAAGAAAAAATAGAAGTAGTAGGCTATATCTGTTGTTATTGAACCGCCGGATATCAATTTGACAATATACGGCGCGGAAAAATCGGATTGATCTGAATTGTTATTGTTGTAAGTTATATATCCTTCGAGCCGGAGCGCCAGCGGGATATCCCTGATTAATGAAAGTTCATTATCGCCTGTTTCAACATAATACCGGGGTGCGTCTTTATCTTTTAAAACAAACCCGTTGCCGGCAAATTCATCCCCGTACGGTTTAAGTTTCGGGAATGGTGAATGGCATGTTTTGCAGGTCATATTGTATTTCCTGGCAAAAGCAGGAATTCCAAAAACATTTTCCAAAAAAATTACGGTTATAAAAAGCAGTGTAAAAAATAAGAGCATTCTGTTTTTCATTATGCTGCTCCGAAAAGTTTTTAAGGTAAAATTGTAACAAAAGTAGAATGATCATTTACTTTAATGATCTCAGCTTCTTCCGGGACTCCTAAAAATTCTGCGACAGGTCCGACTAGTTTTTGATAATTTAGTACTGCAGTTACTTTCATTGGTCCGGGTGCGGCTTCAAATGGAATATTAAAAGTGCATGTTTCAAGCTTAGTTTCTCTCGGACCTATTCTATAATCCACTCCAAGCGATTTTGTATTCCACTGCTGAATTGTCATTCTGCCCTGCGGATCAAAGTAGGGCATCCTGAAAATCCTATCGCCTATTGGGATTCCATCTCTATTAACTCCTTTAAATTCCGGATCATTAAGAGCAATCCCCATATCCTGGTAAGCCAGCACGTCGCTGCCGATTGTATATTCTTCCCCGGCAAATCCTTTTTTATCAACCGGGATATTATATACATTTCCTTTTGAATCCACAGCTTCCACATGCATCCAGACGATTCTGTCCTCCACCGAACCCGAAGGAAATTTATGTCCGGTTTTCTGATTAAACAAAGCGACGGTAAATTTAATTTGTTCACCCGGCTCAGCTTCTTCAATATCGGGATGAATCCGCAGTTCAATTGTTCCTTTTACCTTTCCCGGATCATGCGCACCGTGGAAAAGATGCTGTCTTGTATCGCTGTATTCTTTTCCCATTGCCGCAGAAAAGCCGGGAGCATAAGTCATATGGCAATCGTGACATTTAACATTCTGTTTTGAATATGGACCATCTTTCCATTCAAGGTAAGTTGATTTAACCCAAATACCGTAAGGATCTTTTTCGTTATGACATATACCGCAGAATTCGGCAGTTCCAAGAAAATCGGATTTTTTCAGAATGTGCTCGGGAGAATTGTTTCCTTCACGCGGACCAAGTTTTACTTTACCCGGTTCCGATATATAATTGAAATTAAAAGGAACATCGCCGGCAAATCCGGTTATGGTATGACAGACATCGCAGTTAACAGATTCATTTGCTTTGGACAACTCGGACGGTTTCGGCGGAGGTACATCGCCGGCAAGAAAAGCAATAGGCGTATGACAGCCGTTGCAGCCTGCTTTCACTCCGGCAACTACCGGATCTTTTTCGGCATGGGGAACGGCTAATTTAAAATACTCAACTTCATCCCATTTATGAGTGTAAGCCTGCGACATCATTGCCTGGGTCCACTGCCTGTAAAAATCGTTATGGCAGGCCGGTCCGCAGAACTTCGCTTCCCGGAAGTCATCGTACTTTTTTGTTCCTAAAGCTTGATCGCTTACTTTAACCTGGGAATAAATATTAAAAGAAAATAAAACAAGGAAGGATAAAAAACTTACTCTTTTCATGGCAGCCCCTCACATTAATATAAATTACTTAAGGCTTAACATTTAACTGAGAGGTTAGTTGTGAATAGATAAATTTCCCTAATCACCCCATCTCCCATTAATTCTTGAGGAAATATAAATCAATTACGCTTTAAATTAAAGATACAAGCAGAACTATTAGTTGGAAGAATTAAAGAGTTAAGTTATGGAAGCATTGATGTTTGGTTTTACATGTTTTCAATTGTTATAATTTATTTTTTTTAACTGCAATAATAGTCTGCAGCACAGACCAGAATAATCTCTAAATCGAAAATCTCTT
>CAYSGP010000556.1:0-5470 GCA_964430095.1 uncultured Ignavibacteriaceae bacterium | reverse complement strand
GAAAATACAAAGCATTATATATAATGAAACACCCTTTACATTCTTATATTGGATCGATAATATAGTTGCTTATAATAAAAGAATAAAAAATATTAATGTTACCCCGCTGTACCCGCTTCATCATGCCTGGTACTGGAAGCTGGAAGATTAAGCAAAGTTAAATAACTCTAGACAGAAAAATATAAGAGGCGCACTTGTTGTTTGCTATTACACGTTTGAATCAAATGAGAGTTAATAGTGAGCAATAGAATTCTTTTTATATTAATAAAACGGATTGCTTCCTCTATCTTGGTTTTATTTTTAATGATAAGTTTCCTTTTTCTGCTCCTGAGAATGTCCCCGGGCGATCCCTTGCAAAAATTTGTCTCTCCGGAATTAAGCCCGGGACTTGCGGCCAAAGTAAAAGAATCGTTTGACCTTAACAGTTCAGTTTTAATTCAATATAAAAGCTTTATATTTAATCTTGTCCGGGGAGATTTAGGCATATCTTATAATTACAGGATCCCGGTGCTGTCGGTAATTAAAGATTTTCTTCCGTTCACTATTCTTTTATCCGGGATCAGCTTTATTGTTCAAATTTGCTGCGCATTCTTTCTATCTCTGATATCGGTGAAAAAAATTAATAGTGGTTTTGACAAGGCGATTTCCAAAAGCAGTCTGGTAATGTATGCTTTGCCCTCATTTGTAACCGGAGTATTCCTGATATTTCTTTTTTCTGAAACATTCGATCTTTTCCCCGCTTCAGGATTTCGCTCGTTCGATCATGATTCATTTTCATTCTCAGGGAAATTGCTGGATTATTTTCTTCATCTGGTTCTGCCTGTCATAACTCTATCTCTGGGCGGTATAGCTGTGTTTTTCAGGTATCTCCGGGATAATCTTGAAGATATTTATAACAAAACGTTTATTTTAAATCTCAGATCAAACGGTTTCAGCGAAAAGGAGATTGCCTGGAAACATGTAATACCTAATGCCGTGAGTCCTTTAGTCGCTGCTGCAGGTATAGAACTCGGTGTTCTATTGAGCGGCTCGCTGATTACGGAGGTAATATTCGGATTGCCGGGAATGGGGAGGCTTGCCGTAAATGCAATTTTTACTCGCGATTATCCTCTCATTGTCGGCTGTACCCTGATTGCAGGAATTTTGATTATCGTCAGCAACCTGCTTGCAGATTTTTTAAAAGCAAAAATGGATAAGAGACTGCTTCTGAAAGGCATATTAAACTAATGCATCGGAAAATTAAAATATGGCATTTCGTTTTTACGGTATCCGCCGTAATTATAATACTGCGGTTTCATTTAATAATAAACTCGGCTGCGCTTCTGGTAAGTTATATTGGACTTTCATTTTCAAATTCAATTATTGCCTTAAGACAGTTTAATTTTGCATTAGTTGACTGCTTGATTTCAGGTTTATTAATTCTTTTTCTGCCCTTAATCTCTATTATGTTTAGGGAAAAAATTGGAATATTCTCGCGCAACTTAAATTTTTCATCAGCTGCTGTTATTCTTCTTTTTTTCTTTTTCCTCTTTGCTTCACTTATTGCACCACATAATCCCGATTTTCAAAAAAATATTGGTGTGACCAAACTTCTGCCTCCCTTCAGTTCCGTTAAAGTAATTAATTTGCGATCTGAAAATATTAATGATAATTCCCCGGCGGGAAAATTTATCGGCATAAAAAAGAAAGTAGTTAAGGAATCATTTAGTGAAGAAATAATACTGGCAGACAGCGTTCGCCTGACCCGGAATGAATTAATCTTTTTTCAAAATCAAAAACGGGAAATAATAAGGTTTGAAAAATTAAACCTTCACAACGGAAAACCTGCCATACATACCAGATTTTTTCTTCTGGGAACGGATGAATTCGGAAGAGATATTTTTTCACGACTTGTTTATGGAACAAGAATATCCCTCTTCGTAGGATTATGTTCTGTTGCGGTTTCATTTATCCTCGGATTATTTCTGGGATTTCTAGCTGGTTATCCGGGAGGATTTGCAGATATCCTGATAAGCCGCATAACTGATGTTTTTTTAATGTTCCCAATGCTGTTTTTAATAATTATAGTGCTGGCGCTTTTTGGAAATTCAATTTTTGCGGTAATACTTGTTTTAGGGTTTTCCGGGTGGATGAGCTTATTTAAAATTGTACGCGGAGAGGTGATTGCATTGAAGAGCAAAGATTTTTTTGTTTCCGCACGGATGATTGGATTAAGCGGCTGGAAACTGCTGATTAAGGAAGCTCTGCCTGTTATTCTTGCGCCGGTAATTGTAAACCTTATTTTTCAATATAGTAATGTAATCCTTGCGGAAGCGGCATTGAGTTTTCTCGGATTGGGAACCGGCACGGAATATTCTTCCTGGGGTGCAATGATTGAATCGGGGCAGAACTATTTAACCGAGGCCTGGTGGATGATTTTTTTCCCGGGAATTGCCTTGTTCACTACTTTGTTTGCCGCAAATAATTTAGGAAGGGAGATTAATGCTTATTTTAATCCGCGCTTAAAATGATTAACGAAAGATACATCCTCAAGAATAAATTAGGGGAAGGAAGAAGCAAAGTTTACCTCTGCACCGACACAGAGCTTAACCAAAAAGAATTTGCAGTAAAAATCCTGCCTAACCGCAAAGATCTCCAGGAAAGTAAACTTTTTAAAGATGAATTTTTTTCATTGAAAAAATTAGATCATCCCCTGATTGTTAAACCCTATGATCTAGGAACCATAGTAAAAGTCAATGATGAAAAAGAAACTGAATTTTTAGGCTGCAGGTATTTTACACTTGAATATTTCCCTGGGGTGGAGCTGCTTCAATTTCCCGGTATAAAAAATCCGGATATTTTAAGGGAAATTATTATTCAAATCTGCTCGGTCCTTTATTACCTTCATCAGTCAAGCTACATCTACTACGACCTTAAGCCGGAAAATATTTTAGCTGCTGAAATTGACGGCAAGATAGTCATTAAATTAATTGACCTGGGTCTAGCCTCCCATATTTGGTCAGGCATGGACAAAACTATAAAAGGGACTGCCGAATACATTGCCCCGGAAATATTAAAGGAAGAATCTCATGATCACCGGGTTGATCTTTATTCGCTTGGTATTTTAATATACCGGATAGTTTATAACCGCTTCCCTTTTGCCGCCAATAACAAATTAGACGTTTACAAAGCTCATATAGAAAAAAAATTTGAATTTCCTCCCTCAGATTATCCGGGTTATTTTACAAAGATCTTGGAGAAGCTTCTTAATAAAGATCCTGAAAAAAGATATTCCAGCCCGCTCCGGGTGATTATAGATTTAAATTCCGGAATTGATAACTTTTCTTCACAGTTTACTCCGGCTAAGGTCTTTGCCGGGAGGAAGGATATTATTAATATCTTATCCTCATTTATAGAGGATAGGGAAAACACGGAGTTATTAATAATAAAAGGTTCGGAAGGTTCAGGAAAAACAACCTTATTAAACCAGCTGTATTCATTAAATGAACAGGTTATCCCGGTTTTTAAAACAAGCGGAAAAACAGGGTTTGATTTCATAAAATTGCTGTTGAAGGATATTGTATTCAACAATCATGTTTATCCGCAGCTGCCGGGAGAACTAAGGGAAAAAATTAATAATTTTCTTTACAGCAGCAGGCTCGGCGTCATAGACGAAATAAAAGCAATAATCAGCCAGATAACTTTATATTCAAAATTTATCCTCTTTATCGATGATTTTAACAAGTTTGACCGGTTTTCCTGGGAGATTTTCAGAGAAATTATTCCCATACTGCAGGTAAATTATATAAAAGTAATTGTTGCCGAAGATTCCGAATACGAGTCTTTCTCAAAGTCACTTCACAATACAAAGGAATTAATTCTTACTCCCTTTACCGAAATGCAGGTGAACGAATTTACAGAAAAAAGTTTTGCCGGATTTTTTCCCCGCACCCAATTAGAAAAATTAATTATAGTTTATTCCGATCTTCTGCCCGGCAGTATCATAAGGTTTATTAATGATCTGCTATTCCTTAAAATAATTAAATATGAAGATGGAATTCCTGAAATCAAACATGATGAAACCCCCGTAATTGAGACTATCCTTAAATCTTCCCAGGAAGAGATTTATAATATAAGATTTAATTCACTTGCAGAGAACGAAACGGAAACGGCAAAATATATTTCTGCTTTTAATGCTCCGTTAGAGCCTTATTTCCTGAGCACATTTCTGAATATAGGACAGAAAGAGGTTATGCAGCTCCTGGAAAATCTTTTGCATAAGAATATCATTCATCTTAATAAGCAGAGCGGAATCCCTGTGATCGTATCCGAAGGTTTCAAAAAATATATCTATTCAACTATCCATGATAAAAAGGAGTTTCATGCCCGGATTGCCTCTCTTCTGGAGACGATTGCCAACATAGATATTAACCGGAATGAAACTGCAAGGCATTATGAATTGGCCGGGAATTACTCTAAATGCTGCTCTCTGCTTCTGGATGAAGCGGAAAATGCCGGGAAGCTGTCGGCTTTTTCATACCAGAAGAAAATATACCATCAACTGATAAGATTTCCTTTGGAAGAGAAAATTCTAGCTGAAATCAAATATGATCTTGCCGATGTACACTATAAATTAAGCGAATTCCAGAATTGTCTTGGCCTTGTTACAGAACTGCTCCAGGCTAAGATTATGGATGAAAAGAAAAATGAATTATTAATCCTTCAAGGGAGCTGTCTTGTAGAATTAGGTAAATATCAGGAAGGGAAGGAAGTATTAAATTCACTTATTCCCAAAATAAAAGATAAAGCTCAAAAGCTGAAGCTGCTATCGGAGATCGCAAATGCGGAATTTGAGCTGGGGAATTATAAGGAAGTTAAAAAAATCTGCAAGAAAATTCTAACAAACAGCAACTCTATGGTTATTGAAAGGGGAAAATGTTTCAGTCTTCTAGGTTATACTGAAATAATTAACGGTAATCAGTTGGATAATGGACTTAAATATTTTGAAGATGCAAGAAATATTTATTTGGAATCAGGACTGAAGCCCTCTTCTGCCGGGATGGAAATCAATATTGGGAATATATTCAATCTTCAAGGCTCTGATGAAAAAGCAAAAAAGTATTGGATTAGTTCCTTAAATACATATCGTCAGATAGGAAATATTTTGCGCGAAGCAAACATTTTACACAACTTTGGAATCTATTATTATAAAATCTTAAATTTTGAAGAAGCAAGAGAAAATTACCACCGGGCTTATAAAATATTTCTTACTATGAACAATGTTGAATACGAAATTTCTCTTCTTTATAATCTTACCGATCTTTACATATTAACTTCAGATTATCAAAAAGCAGCGGATTCAATCAACACCGCGCAAGAAAAAATTGCCACAATAAATAAATTGTATCTTGAATTAGATCTCCCCTTCCTTTACGGGAAACTGAGCTATATTTTGGGGAATTATGATGAATTAAAAAAAATCATTAATAAT
>CAYSGP010000555.1:0-3945 GCA_964430095.1 uncultured Ignavibacteriaceae bacterium | reverse complement strand
AAATTTCTATGAGTGAAATATTGTATTAAAAAGTTAATTTGAATTTCGATAATAAATAAAAAGAATTTATTTAGTTTTCTTTTGCAGTAAAAATTTATAATTTCCAGCATAATAAAATAAGGGGATCTGGATGAAAACCTCGGGAATCTTAAGCTTCATAATTATTTTATCTTTTCAATTAAATATAAATGCACAGAATACTCAGGCATTCGATTTCGTAACCTGGCCGCATTCCATTTCCAGCTTCGGAGCGGGTGAAATGGGAGTCGCCTCTTTAACAAATGATGATGCATTGGTTTATAATCCCGCCAAATTAAGTTTAACAAACAAAACCAAATTTTCTTTTTACCGTGTTCCTTTCCAGATAATCGGCTTGTATATGCCGCTTTCTAGTTACACACTTTATCATAATGTTCAGAATGTCGGTTCATTCGCATTAAATTATGAGAATAGGGATTACGGTGAATTTCGCGGGACAATCATAGATCCTAGTAATCCCATGGGTTATTCAGAAACTGAAATGATTCATATTTTCGAAAACAGCTTTGCTGCCGGATATGCAAGAAACTTTGGTGAAAATTTCAGCGCCGGCATTCAATTCAGATACTCTTACTGGCACTTTCGTGAAGTAGTGGCGGAAGGATTTTTAGTCAGTCTTGGCGGCCTTTATACTCCTGATTTTTGTAACCGGTTAACTTTAGGATTCTCGTTAATGAATTTAGGACCTGCCGTAAAATTTGAATCATCAAGTTTCATAGGGGAAGTCAATTATGATCCTCCGCCGACAAAATTAAATCTCGGTATTAATTTTACAGCAGCAGAAAATGATTATTTCGCTTTTCCTTTAAGCTTAGGGATCTCCAAACCCTTCGATGAAAGAGATGAGAACGGTGCAGGGCAGTCTTCCTTTAAAACTATTTTTACAGACTGGCAGGATTTTCCGAATGATGCTGCACTGCATACAGGTCTATCATTTATCTGGAAACCTCTCTACTTTAATGAAAACTTTGCTTTCTTCCAGGAATTTTATGCTGGTAATTTTTCTAACGGCATCAAGACTGCATTTCAGAATTACTACACACACGGAATGAATTTCGGATTAGAATTTTATGGATATAAATTTACAGCTGGTTATGCAGGTATTTCACACAATGTTCATTATTCAAATTATATACAATGGTCTTTCCCTTACGAAACTTTTCAATTTACATTTGAACTGAACAGCGATTTATTATTTAATGGAAATATTGCCCGGGAGAGTAATCCGCTTCTTGACCATGTCATCCTTTCTTTAGGATTAGGTGAAACTATTAGGCTTGGGAAAGCTAAGACCTATACCTATGAAGGCCTCACATATTCTGCAGAAAATAATCTCAGTTATTATTTTGAAGGTGCTTTTTATTTTGATAAGAATAATGCACTTGTAACATCAATTTCTTATAATCGTATTCCTTTCGACTTCACATATATGTCCTACAGATTATTAGAGTCTAAATTTGAAACTTTTTTGTTCTTCTCTTCATACAGGTATCATTTACTGGAAAATTTTCACCCGTTCTTTTTACAGGGCGGACTTGGAATTATAAGAATAAATCCTACAGTTGAAAGCAGGCCTAGATATGATTATAAAACTGCTTTTCAGACTGCTGCAGGCTTAACCTTGGATTTTTTAGATCCCTTTATCATTACACCGGTTATAGATTATAATTTCATATTGAATTTTATAACTTTTCCGCCTGTCAGTGATCCCCCGAGGATACTGGGATATAACCAATTTAATTTTAATCTGAAATTAGGGTATAAAATTTTTTAAATAAAAGGGGATCCGATGAAAACCTCGGTAATCTTAAGCTTCATAATTATTTTATCTCTTCAATTAAATATAAATGCGCAGACACAAGCATTCGAATTTGTAACTTGGCCGCATTCGGTTTCAAGTTTTGGTGCAGGTGAAATGGGAGTTGCTTCTTTAACAAATGATGATGCATTGGTTTATAATCCTGCTAAATTAAATGCTGATTCCGGCAGATGTACCGAAATAAATTTTTCCGCTTTTAGATAACAGGGCTGCATAAACAGTGTTGCTGGCCAGCCCGTCTGAAATATTCAGAGCATCGAATTTTCCGTCTTTAAGAATATTGATCCCTCCGCCGTTTGTGCAGATATAGAGCTCTCCTTTTTTCCCATCAATAACTGCTGAAACAAGCGGCGAGGAAAGCCCGTCCTGCAAATTATAATTTAGGAAATCAATCCCGTCCCAGCGGCTTAATCCTCCCAGAGTTCCAAACCAAAGATACCCTTTGCTGTCCTTGCAGATGCAGGTTACCTGCGATTGAATTAAACCGTCTTCAATGGATAAGGTTCTGTGGATTTTTATTTGCGGGTAGAGCAGGAATGAAGAAAGATTTAAAGCTGCAGCTAAAAGACAAAGAAACAGTTTCATGTTAAAATAATTTAAATTCAAATTATCTTGTAAAAAAAAATCGAACTGAATTCCTTTACCGGGGAAATTTATGATCTGCAGGAATGCGCATATACTTTAGTGATTATGCTGACGAATTCAGTATTCAAGTTTACGGCTTATAAGGAAATTTTATCGGTAAGCTATATTAGATTCTGAATTTAAAGGAAAATTTCTATGATAAATAACTTTTTTTATATGGCATAGTACTTGGCTAAGCAAGCCAATTTCAATAAAGAAATAAAAGGAGCTTTAATGAATTTTCTTTACAGAATTACCCCAATCTTTTTTTTAATTCCTTTCATAATCCTTTCAGTAAACAGTCCGGCTCAAATAAAAACACAAAATCAAAGAACCCGGTCACCTATCAGTTCACTGAAAAATATGGAAATGTCCGTTCAGGCTAATTATAATCTAAATTATAAATGGGCCTCAGGTAAACAAACATTCAGTACGGCAGCAGCTTTATTCTCGGAAGACTTTGACGGAATCCCGGGGCCTACGGCAGGCGGAGCCGGCACCTACGTCTTTCCCTCCGGGTGGAATTTAGTAAATGCAGACAACCGTACGCCGGCTGGTTCCGTAAGCTATATTAATGATGCATGGGAGAGAAGAGAAGATTTTGCCAATAATGTAGCAGACTCTGCTGCATTCAGTACCTCCTGGTATTCTCCCATAGGGGCATCAGACGATTGGATGATTTCTCCTGCAATTACTATTGGGCAAAATGCTAAGCTAACATGGAATGCTCTAACTTACGATGCATCGTACAGAGACGGATATGAAGTAAGGATTTCTACCAGTACACAAGACGTCTCAGGATGTTTGGCTAATTCCCCGTTGTTCTCTATCGCTGAGGAAAATAGTGTATGGACCGGGAGATCTATAAATCTTGATTCTGCGGGTTATAGGAATCAAACAATTTATCTTGCATGGAGAAATATTTCCAGCGATAAATTTCTTCTTTTAATTGATGACATAGCAGTCGAGAATATTATTCAATATGATGTACAGATTACAAGTGTTCTTCAGTCCTCTGAATATACGATGCTTCCCCAATGGCAGTTGAACCCAATTCAAATAGGAGCTTTAGTGAATAATAATGGATTGAATGATATTACTAAT
The DNA here is from genome assembly GCA_964430095.1 of uncultured Ignavibacteriaceae bacterium. Lineage (GTDB taxonomy): Bacteria > Bacteroidota > Ignavibacteria > Ignavibacteriales > Ignavibacteriaceae > DATKLQ01. Next base: position 359 of record CAYSGP010000555.1, on the reverse strand, counting down.
GTGCAGGTGCAAGCAGATATTTACCAGAACGGTACCCTTGTCTATTCCGATGTGAGCGGCTCTATTACTGCATTGAATCCCGGTTCTTCGTCGCAAATCAATTTAATTCCTTATTTTCCTTCGGATACAGGGTTAATTGAAGTAAATTATAAAGCTTTGATAGCCGAAAACGATCAAGATACTTCCAATAATTATGAAGTATCATCTCCAGTTTATATTTCCCAAAATGAACTTGCCCGGGATGACGGCCAGTCTATAGCTTCGCTTGGTATCGGTGCGGGAAACGGAGGCGAAATGGGGGCTCATTATTTAATGAATACTGCCGGGAATATTTCAAGTATAAAAGTGTATTTAACTAA
>CAYSGP010000554.1:0-3959 GCA_964430095.1 uncultured Ignavibacteriaceae bacterium | reverse complement strand
CGTTTCGAAAACTTTCTTTTGAGTATCTTGATCATTCTGATCAGGTTTTCCTTCGAATACCGGAAAAGCACCAAGAATCACCCACCTGTCCATGAATTCATCGGGAACCAATTCCTTGTAAATTATCTTACTATTGTCCTCATCGGAAATATTTTTTACTTCTCCGAGGATTAAGTCGGACGGATTAAGAATTAGTGTTATTAACAGATAAGAAATGTACAAGATGAATTTTTTCATTTTTGTATCCCTTAAATAAAAAGTGAAATGGAATTAATTAATATTAGAGTTTCCGGCATACGCGGAATGGAGAGAATTGAGCCAGGATATTTTTTATAAGAAAGGGAATAGTTTATTCCCATTCAAAGCCGCCTTCTGATATTAAATACCGGTGAATTTTTATGGATGAAATCCCGGTATCTAATTTTACATAAATTTTATTTTTGCTGTTTTCAAAATTTTTAGTCCGGTACAAACCCGATTGAATTTTGTCAAAGTCATCAAAATTCTTAGAAGACAAAAATGAATGAGTCCGTACTTCGCAGCCGGAAGATTCCGGAACAGATATCTCAATATATGAAGCTCCTCCGTCCACGTCAACATCAATTTTTTCAATTTTATCTCCCAATTTCAACTTGATCGATGCTGCTCCCATATCGATTTTAACGTTTTCCGTCTTATAATCAGATAAATCAAAATTTACAGCTGCGGCGCCGAAATTAAAATCCAGATCCCAGATCGGCGCGCTGTTGAGCTTCATTTCAATTTTATTTTTTACTTTCCCATCGACTAGTTTAAAATGATTTTTTTTCATTTTAAAATTGATCTCGGCTTTATCATCCATATCATTTCTTGCCAGAGAATAATTTCCTCCGGAACTTCGTGCAACGGCAGAAATTAAACCGCTGGTTGTATCTTCAATATAGAATGCACCGGCGCCGGCATTAAAATTTAAAACAGCATATTTTATATTTTCACTAAAAGGTTCAAAAAAATCTTTAGAATCGAAATCATCATCGTCATCCAGTTCAATAAATGTCTCATTGTTCCAGTTATGGCTGCCGAAAAAGCTGAAGCATGAATCGATGCATGCAAATAGAGCTAAGGCAAGTACAAGTGCTGTTAATCCTGTCAGGATATTCTTCGGCAAATCATCCTTAACGATTAAAGATATCCCCCACAAAATTAAAACAGCCGGCCAAAGCTTCCATATGGCAGACCACTCCAGATCAATAATAGTGAAGTTATTAATAAGAACTAATAATCCGAAAGAGATGAACAGTATACCCCAGAAAATATAGCGCGGCTTCATTGCACCCTCCCCTTAATTAGTATTTAATTTTTTTGAATTAAGCAAAAGACCGATACCGATTGCAATTAATACTAAAGAGAAGAAATCGGTGAAATGAATATGAGGGATAAAATTATCCGCCAAGAAAAATAATCCTGCCAAGATTAACCCGATCCCGAGAAAGACAAGTCTTTTATGTTTCCTCTCCTCCGCTTTTTTTAAATAGCTTTCATATGCTGCCGCATCTGGTGGCGTATCAGGAGCTGTATTTTCAGAGGAAGTTGTGCCGGAATTTTCCCCGGAAGAAGTTCCGGTATTTGCAGTTGAAGTGAAAATGGGGTACGGTTCTTCAGGTACAATAATCCAGAGAAGGATATATGCTATAAAGCCGCTTCCTCCCATGAATAATGAAACTACAAATATTATTCTTACCAGGGTGGGATCAATATCGAAATATTCGGCTAAACCTGCGGCTACTCCTCCTATTGTTCTATTTTTTCTGGAACGATATAATTTCTTATTCATTTTAAACCCCGCTAAATATTATAAAAATTCAAACTGATATTAACAAAAAACTAATAATTTCAGCGATTATTATGTATTATAGGTATTTTTGCCTGAACTTCGGATAAATGGCTAAATAAACGGGGAACCGGTGATAAACAGAACGGTGAAAAGCCGGCAACCAAGTTAAACGTTAATGGTTTTAATAGTTAATCGGCGAGTGTTGCGGCAATTAACGATTAGCTTTTCACAATTAACGATATCTTGACCAAATATGGCAAAATATTTTTAAGGATATCATTCAAGAATTCAGCCTTCAGGTTCATTTCAGCAGTTTATGCAGAATCGGTGTCATTTTTTCTGCTTATTGAGTTATTTATTTTTAAAAGAAAAACTTCCAATGAAAATAGCTGTCTGTCAGATAAATACAACCGTCGGTGCTATTTCCCAAAATAAAGCCAAAATAATTGAATATTATAACAAAGCTTTAGAAGACAAAGCTGAGCTGGTTATTGCCCCTGAACTTTGTTTAGTCGGATATCCGCCGCTGGATCTTGTTGAGAAAAAAGAATTCCGGAAATCTGCGGCCGACGCTGCATTGGAAATTGCTTCAATTACGAAAGATGCTGGTTTAATATTCGGATCAATAACTGAAAGATCAGATCGGGTTGGAACGGATATACACAACTCCGCAATTTTATGTTATTACGGAAAGATTCAATTTATCCAGCATAAATCATTGATTCCTAATTATGATGTTTTTGATGAAATGCGTTATTTCGATCCCGCAGCTGAAATATTTGTACATGAATTTAAAGGAGAAAAATTAGGCATTTCCATTTGTGAAGACATCTGGAATGATGCCGATTACTGGTTCCGCCAGCGCTACAGCCGGGATCCTGTGAATGAACTCATTGCAAAAGGTTCAACACTTCTTATAAATATATCTGCAAGCCCTTATTCATACGGCAAAAGGGAAGGCAGAAAAAATATGCTTTCGGTTTTAACACGGCAGAATAAAATCGGTTTAGTTTATGTTTGTTTTGCCGGAACTCAAACCGATCTGATTTTTGATGGTGCAAGCATGTGCTTCAGCAAATCCGGAAATTTAGTTCTTCAGGGTGAATCATATAAGGAAGGTTATTTTATTTTTGATTCTAATGCGGAATATCCGCCGGTAGAAAAATCCGAAGGTTCTTTTGAGGAAGAAGTGCTCGAAGCTTTAATTTTCGGTCTAAAAGAGTACTGTGCAAAAGTCGGATTTAAAAAAGTTCTTTTAGGTTTAAGCGGCGGGATTGATTCGGCATTGGTCGCTTATATTGCCGCCCGGGCAATAGGGAAGGAGAATGTAAACGCAGTTCTGATGCCTTCAAAGTATTCAACAGACGGCAGTATAAAAGATGCAGTTAAATTAATCAATAAACTAGGTATATCTTTTGAAAAAATTTCCATCCAGCCCGCCGTAGATACCGCATTAAAAATGCTGAAGCCGGTTTTCGGAGATCTTCCTGAGGATGTTACCGAAGAAAATATTCAGGCCCGCATCCGCGCAGTATACTTAATGGCTGTTTCAAATAAATTCAACTGCCTGCTTTTAACTACAAGCAATAAATCGGAAATGGCCGTCGGATATTCGACTTTATACGGCGATATGGCCGGGGGACTTGCAGTTATTGCAGATGTGTACAAAACCGATATCTACAGAATTGTAAAATACATTAACAGGAAAGAAGAAATCATTCCGAATGAAATAATAAATAAAGCACCTTCTGCAGAACTGAATTTCGGACAAACAGATCAGGATATACTTCCGCCTTATGATCTTCTAGACAAAATTCTTAAAATGTACCTTGAAGAGAATAAAGAAATAAATGAAATCACGGAAATAATAGGAGAGAAAGAGACAGTCAGCAAAGTACTCAGGATGGTTGACTTAAATGAATTTAAACGGAAGCAGGCAGCCCCGGCGCTGCGTGTTTCGAAAAAGGCATTCGGCTACGGCAGGCGTTATCCGATTGTTCAGGGCTGGAGAAGATAATAAAAGATTGAAAGATTTAAAAATTGAAAGATTTAAAGATTGTACACCTTCAATAAAACAATTAGAAAATTTAACAATAAAGCAATTTAACAATACAACAATATAGCAATGCACCCGATTATTTTTACT
>CAYSGP010000553.1:0-5844 GCA_964430095.1 uncultured Ignavibacteriaceae bacterium | reverse complement strand
TGCAGAAATAAGATTTATAAAAATCCGGTATGCGCCGGGAATTCCGGCAGGTATCTGTCTGAACCATGAAAAACCTGTATATATAAAAACACCTTTTCCATACCTTGTAAAGAGTAATCCTCCATCAAGGGGAGATTCTCCCGGATCTTGAGTTGAAAGAATTGTTTCGTATTTGGGATCCCATTTATCGGCAAAGTACAAACCTCTTTCCTGGACCCAATTATTAAAATCATCCTGCGTAATGATATTCGGGAAGTTAAGAACCTGGTGATCTTTTTTCAGGAACTTTACAGCGGCTGTTTCATCGGTTACCCTTTCCCTTGAAAGCTCAAAGCTGTACGGCCCGATATCTTCAGTTGTTAAACCCCTGCTGACATTATATTGAACGACTAAAGTTCCTCCCTCTTTCACATATTCCAATAACTTTTTATTCTCCAGAGCAAGCTCATCCTGGGTATTATAAGCACGAACTCCGGTAATCACTGCATCAAAGCTGCTAAGTTTCCCGTTATTAAAATAATTTTTATTTAATTGTGCAACATTGTAGCCGAGCTGTTCGAGGTATTTCGGGATTTCGTCCCCGGAGCCCATTATATACCCGATATTAACGGCTACTTTTTTTGTATCGAGTCGGATAAGTTTTGCTTTTGAATCCGGAAATAGAGTTTGTACCGGTATATGCGAATGATTAATAACAACCATTCCTTTATTAATAATTTTACCGTTTACCTCGGCATTTAACCCCATTTCTCCTTCACCCGGTTTACCGGGAGGATAAACTGTAAAGCTTAATAATTTTTCCTCTCCTTTATTTTTAAAATTAAATTTTATCCTGCCCGGTTCCGCTTTCCATCCGGATGGAAGAAGAATATTCAAAGTTCCTGATGCGGCTTCTTTATTGCTGATCAGATTAACAAAAATTTCTTTTTTATTATTATCCGGAAAGATATAAACCTTGTATTCCAGGTTTATAGAGACTTCCGGAGTAACAGCCAGCGGCCTGTAAATTTCCCCGTCAACAGGATCTACGCGCCTGGACTGAACCGGTTCTTCAAATACAACCGGAAATCCTTCGGCATTAAGAGTAAAAGAAACGGTAAGTGCATGATCGTTATATGCCAGCCCTGTCAGATTTGGATCATTTATTTGATAAGAACCTTTTAATTTTTTTTCTATAAGCCAATACGGCTGGGAATAATTCATATTTTCGGGAAGCTTTATAAGCAAATCATTCTGAATTAATTTTCCGTTTACAAGTAATTCATTCAATTCTTTTATCTGTTTATAATCATCAGAGAAATTGCCGGAGCTGCTTTTAACTTCCAATTTTTTAAGGGTAAAAGGAAAACCGGACCTGTTTACAACGCCGGAAAAAATCCGGAGAGTATCACCCGGGCAGACAGAGAAATCGCCCGCAATTGCTTCAAACCAGATCCCTGCTGCCGAACGGATAACATCGAGCAGCTCTTTCTTTTTTACATTTACCCAATAATCATCTTCCAAATAGTTCATTTCTTTGTATGCATCGATTAGCAATGGAATAATTGCAAAAGGATTTTCGGGTTGGAAGTTTTCATTCGCCTTATTTAATATTTCCCCAATCTTGCTGCCGTTCTTTATCCGGTTCCAAGTTAGATCAATATTTTCCATCAAATCCTTATTTGCTTTATCGCCGGCGGTATACGAAAAATAATTTAATGTTTCACCCCGTTTACCCATCGAACCGAAGCCCTGGCTCTTATGCATTGTCCGGCTTTTTGCGGAAATCTCAGTATATGACCTCCCCAGGAGCGTATTATAGCTGCCGAGATCAACTGTTATAAGATCATCCGGATTCGTTTGATCGGAAAACCATGAGTTCCAGTAAATTCTTTTTGGCTGCCACGGTTTTACATATTTCAGTTGTTCAGGAAATTTTTCAGGATCGGCTGCCGAGTGAAATGCTTCTTCAGCTAAAATTGATGATGCAGTATGATGTCCGTGTCCGCCTTCTCCGGATGACGGGAACCTGGTTACAATTACATCAGGCCTGAATTTTCTAATAACCCAGACTGCGTCTGATAAAATTTTTTGTTTATCCCATATTTTTAAAGTTTCATTGGGAGATTTGGAGTAGCCGAAGTCAACCGCGCGCGTGAAAAACTGTTCGGCGCCGTCAAGTCTTCTTGCCGCCAAAAGCTCCTGTGTCCTGATTACTCCCAGAATCTCATCCTGCTCGCTTCCTATTAAATTCTGCCCGCCGTCTCCGCGTGTAATGCTTAGATAGCCGGTTCTCAGAAGTCTTCCCGAGGCAAAGTAAGAAAGTACCGCAGTATTTTCATCATCCGGATGAGCTGCAATGTATAAGATACTACCGAGAACATTTAATTTTTTCAACGCAAGCTTAAGCTGAGCTGCATTTAAAACTTCATGAGGCTGGGATTTTATTCTATTAAAAAAAGACGGAATGATAAATATTATAAGAAAGAATACAATGATTGATTTTTTTAATTTCAATGTAATCCCAATTTTTATTATGATTTATTTCAGAGGAATTCTATTTCAGCATTTCATTATACTACTTAAAAGTTAAATTTTCAAAACTTGTTTGATAGCAGGTAATACTTTGTGATGAGATAACATTCATTATTGAGTTTGTAAGCAGCATCCAGGCAGCGGAACTGTAATCATAAAATTACATAATGATTTCAGCACATATCTTTCCTTTTTAGAATAGTTAATCTTTTTATATCAATCATATTAATTTAACACATTATCCGGATTTTTGATTAAATAACAATAAAAATATTGGTAAAAAAATAATATTTAAAATCAATCTTGGAAAAGATTTTTTTTAAATCTATATTTAGTTCCCACAATAAACACTTACAAAAATGGAAAAAAATCAGAATTTAGAATTAAACCATGATTATCTGAATAGTAAAACAAATGAATCTGATATCATTGATGAAAAGCTTAATTATATAAAAGAGATCCAGAAAAATTTCTTTTCAACCAAACCAGCAAGCAGGGCGGATTACTTAGAGAAAAAGCTGAAATATTATGAGACTCTCTTATTCCAGGAAAACCTTATTATTCAAAAAATTTTGAAAGGTTAAATCGATGAGCTGAAGTTTTCCTGATTCGGGAAAGATGAATCTTGATTAACTTTATCGAAATAACTTAAAAATCCGATTGATCCCGCCAAAACTCCTAAAAATAACAGCATAACTTTAACCCCGCCGGTTTTATTATTTTGATGTGATTTTGCATAATTTTGAGGCGAATTTCCATGCAAATAATCTTCCATTTCGGACTGGTCAAAGTGCCGAAGTGTTTCACTTGTCGTCATTATTATTCCTTCTAATAATTTTTATCCTAAACGCTTAAATAAAATAGATTTTTAGTTTAAAGAATAGGTTAAGAATTTATTAAGTGATTGTTAAATAAAAGAATAAGAAGTTAATTTAATTTTGATGGTTGTTCTTTTGCTTTCATCTCCATTTTTTATAATTTTGCCGCATCGAAAGAATGGTCTGAATACTTTAGCTTTTCGATGAGCTGTGATAGAACAAGTCTGAATGCCTTAAAGGCCTAATCCGAGGATGATTGGAAAATCTGAATTAATTTTTTAGGAAAGTATTCAGCCGATCAGCCTCAACAATCTCGATAATCTATACAAAAAAAGTTTTTGGATGCCTGTGATATAAACGTCATGGGCAGAACCTATTTTTTGTGATTTTTCTTAATTGATTTTTAGAACGCTTTAAGGGATAATGAAAAATTCTTTATTGGATCACATTCTACGGATCCGCCTTCCAATAACAATCTTTGTTGCAGTTTCATCATTTGCAATAACCTATTTTGCCTCAAGAGCAGAGCGAGACGGCATCGGGTATTCGCCGGATCAGCCGATACTTTTCTCTCATAAGCTGCACGCCGGACAAATGAATATTGACTGCCAGTACTGTCATACGGGAGTGGAAAAAACACGGCATGCCCTGGTTCCATCACTTAATATCTGCATGAACTGCCATTCCGTTGCAAGAAAAGACAGGCCGGAAATTATTAAGCTTACAAAATATTATAACGATGGCGCTGCATTACCCTGGAAGCGCGTTCATAAGACTCCTGATTTTGTTTATTTCAATCATAGTGTTCATGTGAATAAAGGAATTGACTGCATTAATTGTCATGGAGATGTAAGACAAATGGATAAAATAATGCAGATAAATTCATTTACTATGGCGGCATGCCTCGACTGCCACCGCAATGCTCATGAAAAGCTTCCGGATGTAAAAGGAATTGTAAACGGACCGGATAACTGCTTTGCATGCCATAGATAAGTACTTAATTATGATTAAAAGTGACACTTTGTATGGAGTTCAATAAAATTAAAAGGTAATTAATGGAATCTAAGGAAACCAAAAAGAAAATTAAAAGAAAAGAATTCTTTACAAAATCTGCAGCGGGACTAGCGGCATTTACATTTATTTCCGGTTTAACCGCTTCTTTATTTAATCTATTTAAGAAACAGAGTAGAAAAGTTATTATTGAAATAAATCCCGACGCGATCAGCAGGAAACCCAGGTGAATTGAATGACTGAAGATAAAAACAAAGAAAATAATAATAGTCACCAAAAAGTTTATCAAATTGAACTTTCTTGGGATAAAGCTGTCAACGATAAAACGATAAACGAAAAGACGGGAAACGATAAAGCGGGAAACGATGATCCAATTTCCAATAATAACATTCTTCCGGAAGTTTTAAACGAAGGAACACCGGATCCCAATTACTGGAGAAGTTTTGAGGAACTTTATAATGATCCGAAAGTATTTGAACAATCGCAGCATGAGTTTCAGTCAGGAGTTACCGATGTTTTTAATCCATCTGAAATGTCTGTTTTTTCAAGGAGAAAATTTTTAGCTCTTTTGGGAGCGTCGGCGGCACTTGCCGGAACGGGTTGTGCAGATTACAGGGATAAGGGAGAAATAATTCCTTATGTAAAAAGACCTGAGGAAGTCCTCCCCGGGAAACCAACATATTATGCATCTACCTGCAGCGCATGTTCAAACGGCTGCGGCATTATAATCAAAACAAGAGAAGGAAGACCAATTAAAGTTGACGGCAATCCTGATCATCCAGTAAGTAAAGGAAAAATCTGTTCAAAGGGACATGCTAACATTTTAAATCTTTATAATCCGGAGAGATTAAAAGATCCGATGAAGGGAGAAAAAGGATCTTTACAAGAATCATCCTGGGAAACAGTCGATTCTGAAATTATAAATGAATTAAATAAAGCAGGAAGAAAACAGATTGCGGTTATTACTAATAAAATATTCTCTCCTACAGGGAAAAAAGTTTTGGACGATTTCATTTCCAGGTTTCCATCCGCAAGGATTTATACTTATGAATTATTTAATGAAGGAATCAGGAACTCTGCCTGGAGAAAGAGCTACGGCAGCGGAGAATTTCCTTTAATTAAATGGAATGAAGCTAAAATAATCCTGGCGCTTGAATCTGATTTTCTTGGAACCGACGGAAATATAGTGGAAAATGCAAGACTGTACTCCCAGGGGAAGGATGTTATGAATGTCGATAACTTCAACAGATTATATGTTGTTGAAGGGAATCTTTCACTCACAGGAATGAATGCAGATTACAGGCTGAGACTTTCACCGGATGTTCAATTGGAATTTGTAATGAACCTGATTAATGAAATTTCTTCAAAAATTGGTGCTGTGCAGGGAAATGTTTCAGGTTATTCACTCAGCGGATTCGCAAAAAAATATTCCTTGGATTACAAAAAAGTTGATCATCTAGTGAATGATTTAATTTCAAGCAGAGGGTCTTCAATAGTTTAT
>CAYSGP010000552.1:0-3213 GCA_964430095.1 uncultured Ignavibacteriaceae bacterium | reverse complement strand
ACATTTTTCCAAAAGAGATATTAGATTCTCCGGTACTATAATACCCGCACTTTTCAAATTACTGAACTGTCTAAGCCTGCTTTTTATATTATTTTTTTCTTTCAGTAATTGTGTCTGCAGTATATCCGCAACCTCTCCAATACCTGCATCCTCCAATTCAGAAAGGCTATCTATAATCTTGTGTGAAAAGGGAAGCAGTATGGGATTAAAGTCAGGATTATCTTCCATTTCTCCACCATTACCAGTCGGAATCTTAGCCTCTGGATCCCACTGATAATCCTGGAATTCAATATAACCCCTTAAACCTTTTGTGGCGGTTAATATGAGATTCCCAATGGCTGAATAAAGCGGAGCGGCAAGAATATTAAAGCCATTAAAAAATTGAAATATTCCAATGGCAAAAGTCCTGGCTGCATTTCTCAACTCCCCGTTTTTAATTAATTCACTCATTTCATCTTGTGAAAAATCTATATTAAAACCAAACTGTTCACCCAATTGAGCAAATTGATTAAAAGTTGAACTGCCGCTTCCTGAAAACCATTGTGTAAGTTCATCCTTTACTTTTGGTCCGACTATAATATCGGAATATCCCTCCATTTTCCATGCACTTTTTCCACTAAATGTATCGGAAGAGTTATCTTCAAGATAGATACAAACATCTCCAGGTTCCGGGTCTGTATTTTCAAAAGCTGCTTGTAAATAGGAAACATCTTTCGAAATAAAAACCATTAAGTTATAATTCTGATATACCTGTTCTCCGGCATCATAAATGCCATTTTTATTTTCATCGGCAAAAATTTTTAGTTCTTGTATAATGAGATGATTAACATTGTTCTCAGATATTACTGTGAATTGTCCTGCCTTTTCAATTACAGCGGAAGAGAAGTAGAGTTCAGCTATTTCTTCTGCATTCCTTTTAAAAGGAGCTTCTATACTTGGGCTTTCATACCTTAACAGAGGTTCTGCCATATTTTTGAAATGAAATTATATTATAAATGTGAAATCTTTATTCTTCATTTTTTACACTTTCTCCTAAAATAGCAGTCGAAGGTCTCAGCAAAGTATCTACCTCGGCTTCTTCAAGCTTATTGCAGCACGGCAGTCCTTCATCTTCAAGAAATACTGAACGGCCCTGAACAATTGTCAGCGTAGTTGGAACACGGGTTTGCCATTCATCATCAACAAATCCTTCAATTTCCTGTAACTCATCATCTATGGAAAGATAGAGATCATCATCAGTATCCAATACCAAACCTCCGCCATTCCAGATATCTCCGGTTTCCATATAATAATCAACGGCTTCCTCAAATCCTTTTCTAACCGGGATTACTGCCCGCGCCATTCCACTTTGCAGGAATGCTTCGAAAATAGGATCAGCTGCATCCTTTATCTGGAAAAGTTTAATCCAGTCACATTTATCTGCCCAGTAATATGGATAAAATAGATAAGCCATAAGTCCCCAATCAAATGCCTGTTCAAAAAATTTAACATGAGATGAATATACTTCCCATCCTCGGGTTTGTTCTACCTGAGGTGTTTTGCATTTAGCTGCATAATAAAAATTATCTCCCTGTTTAATTCTAAAAGGTTGTGTCAGCATTTCAATTGCAATTCTTTGTATTTCCCTTTGTTCCACCGTCCTATTGAAATCCGGATTAACGGTGACGGCTTGTTCTTCTTCAGCTTCGGCTTGGGCTTCGGCTTCTTCTTCCATTTCTGTTACGGCACCTTCGTATTCTTCCAGTAGAGTATTATAAGCTCTCATTATTTCATCATAAACCGAATTTTGCCAATTAATCTCTTCCTGTTCATCCAATTTCAAACTGATCACCAGATTGATTGAAAAATTGTATACATTTTTTATTTCAACTGAAAGCGACAAGGAATTTTTAATATCAGGCAGACTGTATTCCACACTGTCTTTTTTGTTTCTGCTTTTAGCTTTGGAAGTACCATCCGAGTCGGGCAAGTTATCTTTGTCATACCGTTTAGTATTATTATGGATTTTGAGAATAAAGTATGTTCCTGTTTCAGAGTCTCCAAATCCGGTTTTAAGATGGTAATCAAAATTGAAATCGCTTGAAACTTCGTATGCCGAATATTTAGTAAAATCTTCGCCGGTTTGAAGAAAATCTACAGTAAATTGATAGCTGCATTCTTTTGCATTCGGATCCGGATCTCCACTAGGATCATCTCCAGGTCCAAAGGATTTTGTAATTGTGTCTTCATCGGGAGTTATCGGGTCTTCAAGTGTAACACCATATAGCCGACCCCATTCAAGATAGTTTTCTTTATAATCGTCTAAATTATCAGCACTTGGTTCTTCTATTCCATGCTCCGAAGGATGCTTAGGTTCTTCAGGTTGACTGCCGGCTGAGCTGCTTGTCTCTTCTTCTACTTTTTTTCTTAGAGCTATCTTATAGAATTTAGCCGGTTCGGGTATAAGGAACTCAAACATCAATCGTTTTCCATAGTTTATTAATCGGTTGGTGTAAATTATGTCTATCCAGCGGTAAACCCCTGTTACATGCTGATCACCTAATCTATTGTCGAAGCCATGGCGGTTATTTTCTTCGAATTCACTTAAAATCCTACTCGTTCGTTTCTGAGTGGTTTTTTGCAAAACTCTTTCAAGTGCACTATTAGTCACTTCTTGAGCATAGGTTTGAGCTTCCGAATCCGATGAAGATGATGAAGTAGATGAGGCAAAATCAAAATAGCCGTCTGCAGTTACAGAACCGCCTGGAAATTTTCCTTCAACTCCTAGTGATGCCCCGGTTCCAATTGAATTGTCCTTGGTTAATTCATTTGCTACTTCAGTTGCCAATTCATTACGGTTTGTAGAAACAGTATCGCTTTGATTCTCTACTTCAATTTCAGTGATGTCTTCCTCGGTAGTTTCTGTGCTAATCAAACTCCTTGTAGACCTTTCTTTATATTCTCTTGCCAGGATATTTTCAATTCTTGAAACCTCTCCCGGTACATAACAGCAGACTTCCTGCTCTATTTTTCTAAACACACCTATCCCTACTCTATTTACACCGAAGAGTCTTCCTTCTTCAAGTTCAGGAATTTCTTCCGGCTTATCATTTTCTTCTAAAACAGCACACCCATGAGTAACTGTTGAATTAATTGAACCGTCTACCTCGAAAGAAACTTTATCATCATTATTAAAAATGAAGCTGCCTTTGAGATGGAAAATACTTTGATCCT
>CAYSGP010000551.1:0-5214 GCA_964430095.1 uncultured Ignavibacteriaceae bacterium | reverse complement strand
TACGGTTCCGATTTTTTGCTGATCCCAGGTTATTCCGCCATCGCTTGTATAAAGAATTCCGTATCTGTAAACAAAGACTCCGTTAGAATTGTCCCGGAAAGAAAGAAGCGAATAATAGCTGTCATAAATATTTTGAGAAGTCCAGTTGGTTCCCCCGTTAGTGGTTGAAAGAATTGATTCAGTGTAGCGGCAGGTAGTAAATCCTATATCCTGGCTAAGGAAGCAAACATCGTACAGATTTTCCGATGTTCCGCTGATTTGAGGATTCCAGGTCGATCCGCCGTCGGTTGTTTTTAAGATTGTACCGTTGTCACCGGCGACCCAACCGGTATTAGCATCGAAAAAACAAATTGAATAAAGATACTCAGTCGTGCCGCTGGTTACGGCAGACCAATTCATGCCTCCGTTAGTTGTTCTAATTACCAATCCGTTATCTCCAACTATAAACCCGTTATTTAAGTCATTGAAATGAATATCGTTAAAATCTTCCTCTGCATCTGTATCTATGTTGAACCAATCAGCGCCTCCGTTTGTAGTTTTCCATATATCCTCATAGGAACTTAAAATCACAGCAACATTTTCATTGATTGCAAAAACTTTAACAATATAATCTCCAATATATTTTGTCGTCCATGAATTACCCCCATCGGTGCTTCTTAAGACATCATAATTCTGAATTGCATAACCGTTATTTTCATCAGAGAACGATACATCTTTTAAATATCCCAGAGTGTCATTCGATTTTATTATCCAGTTCTCAGGCACTTCAGGCGTCCAGAATGAATAATCTTCACTATAAACTGTTCCCGAATCATTTTCAGCAACTGCCCGGAGGTGGTAAATGGAATTAGGTTCAAGGCCTGTAATCTTTGCGTTTAAGGATGATAATAATACATCATTTACTACATCTGGTATTTCTATTGAGCTTCCATAACTGTCAGTTAAGCCGTATTCCAGAGTAACCTGGGTATTTAATCTGTTTGAATAGAAATCTATCCGTACGTCTGTTGAGCTGTAATAAGTGTTGAAATAATTAAGACTTACTACCTGGGGTGCGGAAGCCAAATATTTTCTAAAAGTTAATTTGTAATCGCCTGTTTCATCTTTCACTTTATTAGGATAATTTCCATAATCATAAGCGATCCTAATAAAGTAGTTTCCCGCAAAGGGTACAACAAAAGGCATCCGCATCAAACCATTGTAATAATAATAATAACTATCAGTTATTAAATCTCCGCTCTCATGAAAGATTCTTACATAGCAGTAAATTTGGGAATTATTTCTATTCCTGAATAATATTTCCGTTGTGTCTCCGGTATTCCCGAAAAATTTAAAGTAATCGATATCTCCCAAAGGATTTATTGAACCGTCTAAAGAATCTTTTAATTCTATTACGTTTGCTTGGGGTGCAGTATTATTAGGTTCGGTTTCAGATAATTTTTTAATTGAAAATAACCCGTCGCTTTTATCAAAGATTAAAGCATTATCTTTATCGGAGACTTTTATTCTACATAGCTTGGAAGTGATATTCGGAACCATCCAATAATAACTTCCTAAGCTTGCCGTAATACTTGGAACAATTGTACTCCAGGTTGTATCGCTGTTTACGGTAATTTCAATTTTCACATCAGTTACCCCGGATGCTGTCCATTTTATTTCTTTTAGGATACCAATTTCCCAGACTTCTCCGCCGTTTGGTGAAATGACTTCAATATCCTGGCATAAAATAATGCCCGAAAATAAAATCATTAAAATTGCTGTAATTAAATTTTTCATTTATAACTCCTTAAAGTTGTTTTTATAGGATTTAAAAAATGATCAGAATAAAATCCGAATATTGATTTGTGAAAAATTGAGTTCCGAAAGATTTTTTCTTGATTAAATAGAGTATAGAAAGGTATGTTTTTGAAAATGTTTAAAGAGTAAGAGATATTTAATACTATCAAAATAATCGCCGGTATGTTTTTACTTCATTTAACTATGCGGAATTGATTTAATCAATTCGAATGCCGTTAAAATGATAATGGGCTAACCTAAAACATAGGATTAATTCTTATAATTAAAGTTTTTTTTCGAAATGAACTTCACCCACTTTATCTTTTTGCTGAAATTACCGGTAGGAAAATCAACCTTTCATCCCTTTATTTTCCCTGCCCAAATAAATACTACTAGGAAACCTGTTCAATAATCTGTTAAAAATCAAGAGATTGCCTGAATTTCATATTTAATATAATAGTTGAGAATTAAGTTCTTAGATTCTCCCAAATCTTAGTGATTGACAAGAATTCTCTTCTTGCTTAATTTAGAAGCGAATAAGAGGTCAATGAATCAGAATTGATTTGGAATTGCTTTTTAGGAAATTATTTATATTCTTCTTTTGTTCTATAATTTAAATTCTAAGCTTTTCCCCGATTTATTTTCTAGATTAATAGATTAATTAGGAAATTCTCCATTTTCCCTGCCTCGCCGACAGGCGGGCATTTCCCATTTTCCATGTTTAATCTATGACTCCCAATACATGTGAATTTCTTTATTTCAATTAAAATTCATAATAATAAATTAAATTTTTCTTTAATGTTCTTAAGGATAGTATGGCTGAAAAAAATATTATAGATTTAAACGACGTAACCGTCCGTTTTGCCGGGGATTCCGGCGACGGAATGCAGCTGACCGGTTCCCAATTCACCAATACGACAGCAATAGTAGGAAATGATCTCAGCACCTTACCCGATTTTCCTGCAGAAATCCGTGCACCTGCAGGCACTACATACGGAGTGAGCGGATTTCAGCTTCATTTTTCAAGCAGCGATATTCAAACACCGGGAGATGCCCCGGACGTACTGGTCGCAATGAACCCTGCCGCATTAAAAATGAATCTTAATGATTTGAAACCCGGAGGTTCAATTATTATAAATGTAAATGCTTTTGATCCTAAAAATTTGAGACTGGCAGAATATGCATCAAACCCGCTGGAAGACGGAACATTGAATGGTTATAATGTTATTCAAGTTCCTTTAAGTGCATTGACAAGTACGGCTTTAGAAGACACACCGCTTTCAGCTAAAGAAAAATCGCGCTGCAAAAACTTTTTTGCACTTGGTATGATGTATTGGCTGTACAATCGCCCTCTTGAACCCACTTTGAATTGGCTGAAAGTAAAATTTAAAGATTCTCCGGATCTCGCCGAGGCAAATAAAAAAGCTATGATGGCGGGATATTATTTCGGCGAAAATACTGAAATCTTTACCTCAAGATACGAAGTTAAACCTGCGAAGCTTTCTAAAGGCATCTATAGGAATATTTCCGGCAATGAAGCTTTAGCGATTGGATTTATAACTGCCTCTGTTAAATCAAAGCTGCCTTTGTTTCTCGGTTCTTATCCGATTACTCCTGCTTCGGATATTCTGCATGAATTAAGCAGACATAAAAATTTTGATGTTAGAACTTTTCAGGCTGAAGATGAGATCTCTGCAATTACCGCTGCTATCGGTGCATCATTCTCAGGTGCATTGGCAATTACAACAACCAGCGGACCCGGTGTAGCATTAAAAACAGAATCCATCGGTTTGGCTGTAATGACTGAGCTGCCCATTATAATCATCGATGTTCAAAGAGGAGGACCGAGTACCGGGCTGCCTACAAAAACTGAACAGTCCGATCTGATGCAGGCTATGTTCGGTAGAAACGGGGAAGCGCCTGTGGTGGTTGTCGCTCCCTCAACTCCGGCAGACTGCTTTAACATGGCGTTGGAAGCTTCAAGGCTTGCATTAAAGTATATGGTGCCCGTAATGTATTTATCCGACGGCTACCTTGCAAACGGTTCAGAACCATGGAAAGTTCCGGATCCTGATTTAATCCCGGAAATCCTGGTCAAATTCAGAACAGAAAAGGAAGGATTTGCACCATATTTAAGAGATGAAAATCTGGTGCGTCCTTGGGCTTTGCCCGGAACACCTGGATTAATGCACAGAATCGGCGGGCTGGAGAAAAAACATATTTCAGGAAATGTAAACTATGAACCTGAAAACCATGAGTTTATGGTTCGGCTTCGTGCTCAGAAAGTTAAAAACATTGAGAACGACATTCCTGATCTTGAAGTCTACGGTGACGCAGATTCGGAATACCTGATAGCAGGCTGGGGAGGTACTTTCGGAGCAATTACCGAAGCAGTCAATAGATTAAGACAAAAAGAGATTAAACTTGCCCAGGTTCATTTTAAATATTTAAATCCTTTTCCGAAAAACACCGGAGCTATTCTGAAGAAGTATAAAAAGATTTTGTGCCCAGAATTGAATATGGGACAATTGTCAAAAATATTGAAGAGTGAATTTTTAGTCGATGTGGAACCATTCAATAAAATTCAGGGTTTACCCTTTAAATCATCAGAAATAGAATCTAAAATTGAATCTATGATTGGAGTTAAAAATAATGGAAGAGAATAAGGACAAAGTTCAAGAACAAGTTCAAGTTTCTACCTTCACTAAAGTTCCGGCGGACAGGCAAGAAGCAGATTTAAAGTATACGGCCAAGGATTTTGCATCGGACCAGGATGTAAGATGGTGCCCCGGATGCGGGGACTACAGCATACTTGCACAAATGCAGAGAGTTTCTCCTGATCTAGGAATCAAATTGGAAAACTTTGTCTGGGTATCCGGTATTGGATGCGCTGCACGTTTTCCATACTACATGAATACTTACGGCTTTCACGGAATTCATGGAAGAGCCCCGGCAATCGCTACGGGAGTAAAGCTTAACCGTCCCGATCTTTCAGTTTGGGTAGCATCCGGCGACGGTGATCTTTTAAGCATCGGCGGAAATCATTTTATTCATGCCTGCAGAAGAAACATCGACATTAAAATTCTTCTTTTCAATAACCGGATTTACGGTTTAACAAAAGGACAGTATTCACCTACATCTGAAAAAGGGAAGAAAACAAAAAGCACTCCGCTCGGCAGTGTAGATTATCCTTTTAATCCTTTAGCTTTAGCCGTCGGTTCCGGTGCAACTCTTATTGCCCGCTCACTTGACCGGGATGCGAAGCATCTTCAGGCAATGATGAAGAGAGCAGCAGAGCATAAAGGAACTGCATTTATCGAAGTATACCAGAACTGCAATATCTTTAATGACGGCGCTTTCGAACTTTTAACGGAAAAAGAAACAAAAGCTGATAATGTGCTGTTCCTGGAACACGGGAAACCGATGATATTCGGGAAG
>CAYSGP010000550.1:0-2664 GCA_964430095.1 uncultured Ignavibacteriaceae bacterium | reverse complement strand
TTGCGGCAAAATCAATATACTTTTTTGTATTTTCCGTTGTTGCCCCATGTCTTCCGTTCCGAACTAACTTTGACCAATCGGTTACTCCCAGCTTAACATTTTTAGTATCCGCATAATTCCAGGTTGAAGTTCCCACATGCATTTCCCACCAGATGCCTACATACTTCATCGGTTTAATCCAGCCGGCGTCATCTATTTTTGACGGCTCATTCAGATTAAGAATAATTTTTGAAGATAGAATATTCTCAGCTTTATCGCTTACAATAATGGTTCTCCATGGAGTGCGGCAGGGTGCCTGCAGGTAAGCTTTAATCCCCAAAATATCAGGTACTAATTCTGCTTTCAACGTAAAAGTATCTTTATCTATTAATAAGTTCATTGCTGGGTAATTGACAAGGGCAGCCTCATGAATGTTGATATATAAACCATCATTAGACTTCATCATGAGAGGAGTTTGGACAGCATTTTCAGCAATAATAGATTTTACGGCGATCTCATCCGATAACTTTCCAATGGATGCTTTCACCTGACTTAAAGGAGTAACGGAATAATCATATTCATTTGTATCGAAGTCGCCGGGCATCCAGAATGCTTTGTGATCGCCTGTTAAATTAAATTCAGTTAATTCATCAGTTACTTTAAAATATTGAAGTGCTGCCTGCTCAGGGAATTCATAACGGAAACCAAGTCCATCGTTGAACAGCCGGAATCTTATAACCAGGATTCTGTTTTCGGCGGATTCCTGGGAAAGAGTAACAGTCAATTCTTTATAATTATTTTTTATTTCTTTCACTTCACCCCAAACCGGTTCCCATACCTCATCGAATCCTGAGCTGTCAATCTTTATTACAGTAAATCCTTCAGTAAATCCATGCTCTTCTTCAAGCCTAATTCCCAGCCTGCTGGATTCGACGACTAATTTTTCTAGAAAGAATAATGAATAAACAGGTTCTCCTTTAATTGTAAGATCAAAAGAAAGAAGAAGTTTACCATCAGGTGATTTTATAGTAATAGGAAAATTCGAAACAGTAAATAGGAAGAAAAGGAACAGCACTATTTTTTTATTCATGTTTAACAAAAATCCTTTTATATTTTTTTTCTGCAAAATCAATAATTGAATATCTATTTAACAGATGCCGGAGCAATTTGCTGTGTAAGGTTTGCTCTTCTTAATATCATAGATGCTTTTGCAATCCTTTCTTTTTCAAGCAAAAAATCATTTTCTGTACAAGTATCTGCTGTACATTTGTTCAGCAGATCTTCAATTTCAGGATCAGCATTTTCTCGTAAAAATTTCTTTATTATCTGCCTGGTATATTCGGCAGCAATTATATCCAGGCCTGCCAGATTCGGGTGGATATAATCAGCAAAAAGGTCATCTCCCGGAATATGGTTCCGGCTGAACCTGGAAAATGCTGCTTTAATATCAGCTATTATTATGTTGGAATTTTCCGTAATCTTTTTTAAACCGGAAGAAAAACCGAAGGGTACTCTCAGCCGGAAAGCATCAAGTTCTTTTGACTGCCCGAACAGCTTTTCAGCTTCATTTTCATTGCCGTCTCTTTGCAAGGTCATTCGTGCGCTGTTATACACTATATCTGCACTTAGCCGGTTGGATACGCTGTATATTCCTAAAGGGGGCTGCAGATTATTATCCGACAGGTCAGTGAACAATAATTCCGTTTCATTTTTACTGCATAAACCTGCAATTCGGGAAATATTTTCATTAAAATTCCTTACCGTATTTTCATATTCATCGTCATCGTAATAGATGAACTTATTGTTTGAATAAAGCGGCTGCATAAGTTCGAAATCATCTGTTTTATTATTATAATAGAATGATTTAATAACACCGGTATTTAACAGAAGATTTTCAAGCAGATTGAAGGTTAAAAGTTTAGATAAGCCTAATACGGACCTCCCTTTATAACCATAAAATTCATTATGACCTAAGTAAAGAATAATTAAATCTGGTTCGAAGTCCAAAACCTGGGGCATAATTTCAGCCGCATGGTATGAGTTAAAACCTGCGAATGACAATGTTATTATTTCAAAATTTCGATCTGATGCAAATTTCTCAATTTTATTTTCAATCTTCTTTCCTATTGATTGAGTGCTGCTGTACGGCCAGCCTGCAAGAGAGGCTTCACCAAGGAGGAATACTCTAAATACTCCCGGGGCTTTCTTAGAATTAAATTCACCGGAATAGTTATAGGGAACGTCAGAATAATTTTTGTAAATGTTTTTTAAGCGGGCTGTATTAAATGTTACTGCATTTGTTTCTTTAACCTCCAGGAAATAAGAATCGTTTTCAGAGAAGTAAATTTGGTAAGCGATTTCCCCTGCAAAAAGCAAAATCAATATTGTGATGAGCAGATGTTTGCCTGATAATTTTTTCACAAGCCCTTCAGATCTCTTCCGTCAGAGATTTAAATGAGTTTAAAAACTTATTTTACGGGTTTTCCTTTTTCAATAGATATGCCACGGGAACAGCACTAAACAGAGGTTAATTAAGGAGAGGATTTTATTTTTTGAACTTACCCTAATATCAAAATTATATTTACGGATATAAAATTGATATTTTACAGCAGCTACCGCAGGTTCAGCTCTTTAAATAATCTAGATAAATTAGGCGGGGCAATACCAAGCTTTTCAGCAGCTTCT
>CAYSGP010000549.1:0-4459 GCA_964430095.1 uncultured Ignavibacteriaceae bacterium | reverse complement strand
TATCAGGGGCATTCTTCAAGGCTTCTTCCCTTTCGACACCCGGTTTCACTTCATCTTCTCTAAAAACATTGGCACCTTCAACCGGGTGAGACAGCGGCTCTACATTTTCCGTATCAAGCTGGTTGAGCTTTTCCATATAGGCTAAAATTTCATTCAACTGGGACGTAAAGCTTTCAAGCTCCTTCTCCGTAAATTTAAGTCTTGCTAGTTCAGCAATATGTTCCACATCTTTTATAGTAACAGCCATAAATTCTCCGGCTTATTTTTTCCGAATAAAAATAACATAAATTCTTGCAATTTTGAATTCATGCCGAATTTTATTCCAATAATTATGAGTAATTCATATTTTGAATTACAATCTCTCTTACTTTTTCCATCAGCTGAATTTCATCTTTCCGGTTCACAATATTTTCAGTCGAGACAGGCGGATCAAAATGCACATAAATAGTTCCTCTTTTAATTTTAAATTTCCCTTTGGGCAGAATTTTTGATGCTCCGCTGACAGAAACAGGAATTATAGGAAATCCGACTCTTGAAGCTAAATAAAATGCGCCTCGTTTAAAAGGCTGCACTTCGCCTGTTTTGCTTCTTGTTCCCTCAGCAAATAATAAAGGAGAAAGTTTCTTTTCGGTCATCCGTTTTTTTGCTTCTTCAATACTTTTCAAAGCATCCTCAACATTAGCCCTGTCAATCATTATGTAAGGCCCCATTTTTAACTGCCACCCGAATAAAGGAATTTTGCTTAACTCTTTTTTAAATACAATACTGATTGGAACCGGAATGGCGTACTGCAGAGACGGTATATCAAATTGACTGCTGTGGTTGGATACAAATACGTAAATATTATTGTGATCGAAATTTTCCAGCCCGGTAACCGATAATCTAATTCCTGCAATCAGTAAAATTCCTTTGGACCAGATTTTAGACAATTTATAATATAAAAAAAAACTTCTGTCTATGATTGAAAAAATCATTGCAAGAACAGAACAGATGATGGTATGAATAATTATTAAAAAAATTTTAATATAAGACAGCACTATATCCTTTCAAGCTGAATAACTATTGTTCCGGAAGAATTCTTATTTACCTTCAGATTAGACAGCAATATCTTCACTAATATTATTTTTTTTCATAAAATCATCGATTGCAGCAATTCTGTTTTTAATTGAAGGATGGCTGTAAAAAAACCATTCTATAAAAGGATGCGGATCTTTATCTCCTAAATTCTGCTGAGTTAATTTTTCCAGAGTCCGAATAAAAGCACCGGGTTTTTTTGTAGAAGAAACAGCATATTGATCGGCTTCGTATTCATATTTCCGTGACAAGATATTTGATAACGGTGTTTGAATTACGCCGATTAACATTCCCCAGAGGGAAAGTACCGGCAATGCTGCAATTTGGCTGATTGCACTAAATCCAAACCATCTCAAAGAGAACTGATAAAGCAAAGAAATTAAGAATAAAGTCAGGAAACTCGATGCAGTGCCGATGATTATATTTTTTACAATATGCTTTTTCTTATAATGTCCGAGCTCATGGGCGATTACCGTTTCAATTTCGTCCTCGGAATAACTGTTTAATAAGGTATCACCAAGAAGAATTCTTTTAGATTTCGCAATCCCTGTAAATGCCGCATTTGCTTTCTTTGTATTCTTGCTCATGTCAAATTTATAAACATTCTCAACTCTTATTCCTGCTCCTTCTGCAAGTGCAGCTATAGCATTCTTTAAGTTCTCATTATCAATAGGAGTTACCTTATAAAATAACGGAAGAATTAGTATCGGGATAATCCTTGCCAGTATTACAGAAACAATAAAAAGTAAAATTGCTAACGGAAGCCACCATAAATTTCCGAATTGATTAAGAGAATAAAAAAAGAATAATAAAATTGGTATTCCGATTACAGCAGAGACAAGAAGTCCTTTTAAATTTTCCCAGATCCATTTAAAGAAAGTCTGATTAGATAGGTTATATTTATGTTCGAGGTAAAAACCTGTATAAAAACTGAACGGGAAAAAAATTATTCCCCCTGCAATCCCGACGGCACCGGCAAAAGCCATGAAAAGCAGATAATTGCCGGAAATGAATGAGCTGAGGAATTTCACGAGAGAACTGCTTAATCCGCTAAAAACAAATAAAAGAATCAGAATAAATGAAAATATCCCCTCGGAAATTCCGACAGCCAGTTTGATATTGTTGTACTTCTTTGAATCCATAAATCAAAATTATAAATGAAAGGAGAGTCAATCAACAGGATTAAAGAGAATAAAAAATCCCGTGATTAGGGGGTAACCACGGGATTAATTAGTTTTAAATACATTAAGGTTAACTTTTACCCTTCTTTAAAGATTTCCCATCCTCACTAAGTCTTGATGTATACTTTGCCGGATCTTTTTTAAATTTCTTAAGACAATTATTGCAGCAGAAGGCATATTTTTTACCTTCGTAAGTGTAAGTAATATCTTTATCTATATCTTCGCCCGAAACTGCACAGATGGAATTAAAAGCTTCCGCATCAGAAGCTACAGTACTATCTTCTTTCACTTCCTGCTTTGTGCCGGATTTTTCATCTTTTTTCCGATCCTCCTGTGCATAGCTGTTAATCGAGAACCCTAGCATAATAAAGAAAGCAGCGAACAAAAGACTGAACTTTTTCATAATGATCCTTTCTTTGATTAATTAAATCTGTAAGTTTGATGACTTTTTTACTTTTTGGATACAGCAGTCCTCAATAAAGGGAAAATGAAATGATGCAAAACACAAAGGACTAAATTACCCTGAGATTTTCTTTCTGAACCCAGCCGACTTTCCCGTCAAGCAGTTTTATCTTAACCCAATCCTGAACATTATCTTCAAGTTTAACTTTTAATCCCTCATGAATAATGAATGCATCACTGCTGCTGGTATCGGGAGATAGTTTGACTGCTGCTTCCGATTGAACTATTACTGCATTTTTAACCGAAAGTTCCCTGTTAAATTTTACAGCCAGCAATGATGCTGTTACAGCTAAAAGCATAACTGCCGCCAATCCCGAATAGAAAGAAATTTTTTGAATACGCTGGTTTTTTGCAAGGAAATAAAAAGCTGTGCTTCCTAAAACAACTATATAGAAAAAATATGCGGTATATGTCCATCCGGTTAAGCTAAAAAATGCCAGCAAACCTTCCCACCATTGAAAAATAAAAAACTTCGGAAGCATTTCTACCCTATCAACAGTTTTGGTGTTTGCCAGTGCAAGATTATGCTGAATGTCTTCGTCAGCAGGGGAAAGTTGTAAAGCTCTTTCATAATTAAGTATAGCAAATCCTATTTTCCCGGAGCGGTAGTAAGCGTTTCCAAGATTATAATAAAGAGTTGTCCCCTCATATCCTTTACTAATCAGCTGCTCGTAAGCAACAATTGCTTTTTCATACTCTTTACTCTGATAAAAATTATTTCCTTTGCGTAAAACATCTTCAGTGGTTTCAGCAAAAGCTGTGCTGACTAAATTTATCATCAGAATTACTAAAATAGAAGCTGAATACCGGAATTCCTGGATAATCAATTTTAAATTTTTTTTATGCATTTTTTTTCGAGCCAAGCGATTTTTCAATTTCAATTATTATATCGGCAGAACGGCTGTACATGTCTTCCATTTCAGCAATTCCATTGGATTCGGGAGCGAACCTAATGTATTCGCATTTTTCGGAACATTTTTTAAAATTCATGATAAGATCTTTTTTCAATTTCTTTTTTTCCAGTTCAGTTACAGCCCTGTCAAGCGACAGTTCGGCTTTAGGTATATGAAATTTATCTTCAAGATAACCGAACAGGGCCTGGGAAATTTCGGAATAAAATCCGTTCTGATTATTTGCATCCATAAATATTTTTGCTTTCTTCAGTTTAGATTTGACAATTTTCTGAGCACGCTGATATCTGAGCATCTGAAGATTAGCAGATAATTTTTCATTCCTTTTCTTGAAAAGAACAAGCCCTATCAATGCAAAAAAAGGAACTGCAGCTGCTGTCCAAAATCCGAATTGATTAAGAAGAATTCCGCTTTTTTTGTCAATGCCGTCAACTGAAGTTTTAATATACCTTATATCTTCTCCCAGGAGCTTGATATCCTCCTTAGAATAACCAGCAAGATCCGATTCTCCACCGCTGCCTTTTTCAACATTTATAGTATATCTAGAAGTGGATAATGTGACAAAACTT
Source organism: uncultured Ignavibacteriaceae bacterium (assembly GCA_964430095.1). GTDB lineage: Bacteria > Bacteroidota > Ignavibacteria > Ignavibacteriales > Ignavibacteriaceae > DATKLQ01. The sequence goes on along the minus strand of CAYSGP010000549.1, from coordinate 262 downwards.
TTTTTATCCGGATCAAAATATGTGAATTCCGCGGGTGGAATTTCTTTTCTGCCTGATGTTCTTGGAATGATTAAAAACTCAAAAGTTTTTCTGCCGGATATCCGGGATTTCCTGTTTATCTGGTTAGTGACCTTGGGTTCGTATTTTTCAAATCCCTGGGGCAGCTTAACTTCAGGAATATTCAGCAGCTGTATATTTCCCGTACCTGAAACATTAATCTTCAATGAAATCGGTTCATTTGCCTTAACATTCTTTTTACTTA
>CAYSGP010000548.1:0-7265 GCA_964430095.1 uncultured Ignavibacteriaceae bacterium | reverse complement strand
TTAGTTAATTTTTTTATATCATCTCTTAATTTTGCAGCTCTCTCATATTCTTCGGCATCCAGAGCTTCCCGCAGCTTATTCTGCAGCGATGCCAGCTTTGCCTCTTTGCTGTTGGGGATTTCCTTTTCGCGTACTTCGGTTCCTTTTGGCTCCTCTTTTTCTTCCGGATCTTCCGACGGAATGAAAGCTGCAGTTTCCATAACCGTTTCGGATACATAAATCGGCGCCTGTGCCCTTACCGAAAGGGCGATGGCATCGCTCGGTCTTGCATCAATTTCGTTTGTTAATCCGGAAACTTCGAGAATAATTTTTGCATAAAAAGTATTTTCGCGCAGTTCATCAATGAGAATTTCGGTAACGACACTTCCGAGGTTATCTATTACATTTTTTAAGAGATCATGTGTAAGAGGCCTTGGCGGCTTTATTCCCTCAATTTCAAGTGCGATTGCCTGAGCTTCAAATGCGCCGATTATGATCGGAAGTCTCCTGGTTCCATTTATTTCTTTCAGCAAAATAGCATAAGCACCGCCGGTTGAAGGGCTCGACGACAAACCGAGTATTTCACATTGAATCTTCTGCAAGTTATTCTCTCCTTAATTTCATGATGATTTAATTTTTTTTATTTCTTCGGTTAAAACGGGAATTATTTCAAAAACATCGCCTGCAATTCCGTAATCTGCTATACTGAATATCGGTGCTTCTTTATCTTTATTTATTGCTACAATATATTTCGAAGATGACATTCCTGCAAGATGCTGAATTGCACCTGATATGCCGCAGGCAATATATAACGAGGGGGAAACCGTTTTTCCGGTTTGACCAACCTGTTCCTGATGCGGCCTCCATCCTGCATCCACCACAGCCCGGGAAGCGCCTACTGCTGCACCGAGCGCCTCAGCAAGATTTTCAATCAAATAAAAATTCTCAGGTCCTTTTAATCCTCTTCCGCCGGATACTATTATATCGGCTTCCGCTACATCAATTTTCTCCTGAGCTTTTTTAAATTCAATTACCCGTGTTTTCAGATTGGGAGATTTAACTTCCCGGATTTCAATTTCGGGAGGTTTCCCATTTCCGGAAGATGCAGCTTTAAAAACATTATTGCGTATCGTAAAGATTTTAACGGCGCTTTTCAATTTTACATCGATTAATGCTTTGCCGGCAAATACAGGTCTAGTTGCAATTATTTCACCTGATGAAATCTCAAGTTTAATGCAGTCAATTAAACAACCCGCGTTAAGTCTGACAGCTATTCTAGGTGCAAGATCTTTCCCTATTGATGTATTGGAGAAAAACAGGTATCCCGCAGATGCTTCTTTTGCATAATCCGCAATAATGTCGCGGTAAGCATCAGGAGAATAATTCTTTAAATTTTCATTCTTAAAGTGAACAGCTTTATTTAGTCCGTATTTTGATATTTCATTAATATTTAAAACTTCATTCCCGATTATTACGGCTTCGGCTTCCAGGCCGATTTCATCGGCAATTTTTTTAGCTTCAGCAGCTGCCTCAAAGGCAAACCTGTTCAATCTTTCCTCTTTCTGCTCCAATATTGCCAGAATTCTTGCTGCCATAACTAAATAACCTTGGCTTCCTCTCTTAACAGCCTGACTAATTCTGTTACTGCCGATTTATCATTTCCGATAATTTTGCCTGGATTTTTCTGAACAGGCTTATGCATTTTAATCAGTTCTGTTAAGCTAGTATTTTCTCCCGGAATTTTCTCCTGGATTATTTTTTTCTTAGCATCCATTATTCCTCTTAAGGAAGCATACCGCGGTTCGTCTAATCCTTTTTGTGCAGTTCTAACAGCAGGGAGCACTGTTTCCACAACTTCACGTCCTCCTTCAACTTCTCTTTCCGCGGTAACTTTATTTCCTTCAATTTTCAAATCAACAACTACGCTAATACACGAATAATTCAGCTGTTCTGCAATTAGCTGTCCCACAATTGAATTATCAAAATCAACCGACTGCTTTCCGCAGAAGACCAGCTCGCATCCCAAAGAATTTATCTCATCAGCTAAAATTTTTGAAACCGCAAATGAATCGGCAAAAGGATTAATTTTCAAAAGGATTCCCTGGTCACACCCCATCGCAAGAGCTTTTCTGATTGTTTCTTTAGCGTTTTCGCTTCCGGCGCTTAAAACAAAAACTTCGCCTTTTAATTTTTCTTTCCATTCTAAAGCTTCCTCAACCGCAAATTCATCATAAGGATTCAATATATATGCAATGCCGGATGGATCTATGGATTTACCATCCGTACCGATATTTATCTTCGATGCAGTATCGGGAACATGACTGACACAAACAGCTATTTTCATTACTCTTCCATCTAATTCTTATAAAAAATATAAACATACACTCATATAAAAGCAAACCAATCTGCGTGCAAATCATATGTGAGGAGAAATATTACGGATCAGCAGGCTGCAGACGGGAAATTTAATTTACTTTAATCTCTTGATTTTATTTAATAATTTTTGTTAATGGAAACTGAAACAATAAAAACTCCTGAAACGGAAATAATTGAAGATACCGATATAGATACCGGTACTTTAAATCGGGTTGTTTTATTCAATGATGATGAGCATACTTTTGAGGAAGTAATTGATCAATTAATAAAAGCTTTAAATTGCAGTTTTGAAACCGCCAGAGATTATACTTTCGAAGTACATGTAAAAGGAAAAGCAGTTGTGTTTAACGGAATAATGAAAGATTGCTTGAGAATTTCTTCCATTCTTGAAGAAATTGCATTAAATACTCAAATCCTTTCTTAAATTTCCTTGTGTTTTCAGTTATTTACAATTAATCATGCAATTAATGCATTTATTTATGTAGGATTCATGGTTATATTAAAAGATTGCATCTTAAAAATTTATCAATATGAAGTTTAAAGTCAGAGAAGATATTAGAAACATCGCTATTATTGCTCACGTAGACCATGGTAAAACTACACTCGTGGACTACATGCTGAAACAGACCGGTGCATTCAGAGAAAACCAGCAGATTGAAAAAAGGATAATGGATTCAAATGCCCTGGAAAGGGAGAGGGGGATCACTATCCTTGCTAAAAATCTCAGTGTAAATTATAAAGGTATAAAAATAAATATTGTTGATACACCCGGTCACGCAGATTTCGGAGGAGAGGTTGAAAGAACTTTAAGAATGGTTGACGGTGTTCTCCTGCTCGTTGATGCTGCCGAAGGTCCGCTGCCGCAGACAAAATTTGTATTGAAAAAATCCTTAGATCTTGGATTAAAGCCGGTGGTTGTAGTGAATAAAATAGACAGGAAAGATGCTCGGCCTAATGAAGTGCTTAATGAAATCTTTGATCTTTTTGTAAGCCTAGGAGCATCGGAAGAACAGCTTGATTTTCCTTTTGTCTATGCAGTTGCAAAAAAAGGTATAGCAAAAATTAATCTAGAGGATGAAAATGATTCTTTGACTCCGCTTTTCGAAATTATTATAAACCGGATTCCGGCTCCGCAGGCTAATCAGGATCAGCCTTTTCAAATGCTGATCTCAGCAATAGATTATAACGATTATCTCGGGAGAATCGGGATAGGAAGAATAAACAACGGCAGGATTAGGGTAGGAGATAATATAATTCTTCTGTCAAACAAAAATAGTTCTTTAAATAATGGAATCACAAAAATTACCAAGCTCTATTCATTTCAGAATATAAAAAGAATTGAGGCTGATGAATTGTCTGCCGGCGACATCGGAGCTATTGCCGGAATTGAAGACATTGATATAGGAGATACAATAAGCGATCCGGCAAAACCGGATCCGCTCCCGTTTGTCGCAATCGACGAACCAACGATTTCTATGAATTTTATGGTTAACAATTCTCCTTTTGCAGGACAAGAAGGGAAATATGTTACTACTCGAAACATCAGCGAGCGTCTTTCAAAAGAGCTTAAATCGAATGTGAGCCTTAATGTTGAAATAACCGAATCCCCTGATATTTTTAAAGTAAGCGGCAGAGGTGAGCTGCACCTGGCAATTCTTATTGAAAACATGAGACGTGAAGGTTATGAGCTGCAGTTAAGCAAACCACGGGTAATAATGAAGAAAATAGATGATGTCTTATCCGAGCCAACCGAACATGTTATAATCGATGTGCCGGAAGAACACGTGGGTATTGTTATCGAAAAGCTCGGAAAGAGAAAAGGGGAGATGAAAAATATGATTAAGTTTAATGAAAATACCCGGCTTGAATTCATAATTCCTGCCCGCGGATTAATTGGATACCGTTCTGAGTTTCTCACTGATACTAAAGGGACCGGAATTCTTCATCATAATTTTCACGGATATGAACCTTTTAAAGGAGAGATTTTGCAGAGGCAGAGGGGTGCTTTAGTGGCTAAGGAAAGCGGGATTGCCTCTGCTTATGCATTATGGAAACTTCAGGAACGTTCAGTGTTTTTTATTGAACCTGGAACAAAAGTATATGAGGGAATGGTTGTTGGTGAAAATTCAAGAACAAATGATATGCATGTTAATGTTACGAAGACCAAGCAGCTTACAAATATGCGGGCTTCCGGTGCTGATGAAGCGATCAGGCTGGAACCGGCATTGCTCCTCACGCTAGAACAGGCTATCGAATGGATCAATGATGATGAATTTGTTGAAGTGACACCTCAAAGCATTAGAATCAGGAAAAAATACCTTACCGAAATGGACCGGAAAAATGCCCGTCTTTCTGCTAAACAGAAAGAATCGGAAACTGTCCAGCAGCAATAATTTTCAATTTTTTTAAATCCTTTTTTGAGATAAATCATAGCGGGATAAAACGCTTTTTATCCTATTTTTTTTAATAGTATCTTGTTATAATATGTTATTGAATATAGCTCTCGTAATTAGGAATTGTTGATAATGAAGCTGAATCCTAAGGCAATTTGGAAGTTTATTGTAGAAGTAATTGAAAAATGGATTTCCGATAAAGCTGCAAAGCTGGGTGCATCACTCTCTTTTTACACCATTTTTTCCCTTGCCCCGCTATTAATTATTGCAATTGCTGTAGCAGGACTGATTTTTGGCGAAGACGCTGCCCGGGGTGAAATTGTCGATCAAATAAAAGGACTTGTTGGGAAAGAAGGCGCCCAGGTAGTTCAGACTGCTTTAAAAAACAGCAGCAATCAGGAAACAGGGATTATTTCACTGATAGTGAGCATGGTTACTCTAGCAATCGGCTCAACTGTTGTATTTGTTGAGCTGCAGGAATCACTTGATATGATATGGAAGGTTAAGCCAAAGCCTGGAAGACATTTAATAAGAGGATTGCTTAAAGACCGGCTTCAGTCGTTTGCTATAGTCGTAACCACTGGATTTTTACTGCTGGTTTCCCTTCTTATCAGCGCTCTGCTTTCTGCATTAAGTAATTATGTAAATGAAAAGTTTATCCCGGTTCCTATTATAATACTTGATATTATTAATAATTTATTTTCCCTCGGGGTGATTTTTTTATTATTTGCAATGATTTACAAAATTCTGCCTGATGTTGATATTCATTGGAATGATGTCTGGATAGGAGCATTGGTTACCGCGCTTCTTTTTGTAGCCGGGAAATTTTTAATCGGCTTGTATATCGGAAGCAGTACACTAAGTTCTACATACGGAGCCGCCGGTTCATTAGTAATATTATTGCTTTGGGTTTATTATTCTGCACAAATTTTATTTCTGGGTGCCGAATTTACTTATGTTTATGCCAATAAATTCGGATCTGGAATTAAACCGAGCAGCAAATTTATGAGATATGAAATTGAAGCCTTTAATGCCGAAAAAAAAGTTAACCAAGGTTAAATATTTTTCTATCCATCATTGTTTTTCACGCTGCTGAGGGCAAACATTAATTTAATCTTTTGAAAACAATCTGGAAAGATATTACACTCTTTCTATGGATCTCCTTAAGCTGAATTATTTAATATAATCAATAATCTTAAAAGGAATTATTTCTTTATAATGTATAATACACGATCGGCACAGTCGCCGAAAATCTTAATTGTGGAAAATGAACAAATCGTTGCATTAGATATTGCAACAAATTTAAAATCTTTCGGTTATGAAATAGCGGGCATGGCAACTACCGGGGAAAATGCATTAAAACTTACTAATGAAGAAAATCCTGATCTCATTTTGATGGACATAAAAATAGACGGCGGAATGGACGGGATACAGACTGTAAAGAAAATTCAATCTGAGCATAATATTCCTATTATTTATCTAAGTGCATATTCCGATGAAAAAACACTTGAAAGAGCAAAATTGACTGAACCGCATGGATTTTTATTAAAACCTTTTGAAAGAAAAGAATTACGTGCTACTATCGAAACTGCTTTATATAAATACCGGACTGAAGAGCAGCTGCGTACATCGGAGGCGGAACTTAAGGCATTATTTTCCGCTATGAATGATACTATCCTGGTGTTTAACAATGAGGGGAAAATTGTTAAATCAAATGCGGGGGCTTTTAATAAGTCGGGGAAAAGTTTAATAGGCAGAAATTTGTACCAGGTATTCCCTGAAAAAGAAGCTGAAAAACTTTTAGTTAATATCCAGACTACATTAAAAACAGGTGAGAATGTTAATGATGAAATTAAGCTGATGATGGATAAAGACGAAAAATGGTTTTCGGTTTCCGTATCGAGAATGCATGATGACTTTATTCTATGGGTTGCCAGAGAAATTACACTAAATAAAAAAACTGAAAAAGCTTTGAGAGAAAGCGAAGAGCGCTACCGTCATCTGGTAGAGTATTCTCCATATATTGTCGGCGTTCACAGGGACGGAATCCTGCTGTTTATTAATCCAGCCGGAGCCAGGATATTCGGTGTGGAGAATGCGGAAAAAATTATCGGAAGGCCGGTTGCAGAAATGGTCCATCCTAATTCCAAGAATGCTTTTGTAAAACAATTGAAAAGCACCGGCAGCAAAGATCATCCTTCATCAACGGAAATTAAAGTCACCAGGCTGGATGGTTCGGTTATTTATCTGGAAACAATTACAATTCCGGTTATTTATGAAGGATATTACGCAACTCAATTTGTTGCAAGAGATGATACGGCTCATAAAACAGCCGAAAAAGAGAGGGAAAATTTATTTAAGCAGGTAAGTGAAACGCAGAAAAGACTGAAAATATTATCAAGAAGATTAATTGAGGTTCAGGAATACGAGAGGAGAACCATTGCAAGAGAATTGCATGATGAAATCGGTCATTCATTAACCGCCATCAAAATAGATCTCCAATCGATGAAAGACGGA
>CAYSGP010000547.1:0-2613 GCA_964430095.1 uncultured Ignavibacteriaceae bacterium | reverse complement strand
TCTTCTGTGGATTGTTCCTGCATTGCCTTTTTTTAGTTTTCTGATTCTAGCCTTGTTCGGGAGACGGTTTTCATTGAAGACTGTTTCCATTCTCGGGGCAGGCTCTGTCGGTATATCCGCTCTTTTCACAATACTCATCGGGATCAGCTTTATCTCAAATCCTCCTGAAAATTTTAAATTTGTGCAGACTCTCTGGACCTGGTTCAATGTTGCTGGTTTTAATCCATCAATATCATTTTACCTGGATCCTCTTTCTATTGTATTCATATTCGTAATCACTTTCGTAGGGTTCCTGATTCATATTTATTCGGTAGAATTTATGCATGATGAGGAAGGATTTTCGCGGTTCTTCGCATACATGAATTTATTTGTCGGATCGATGCTCACACTTGTTCTTGCGGATAACCTTCTGCTCCTTTATCTCGGCTGGGAAGGTGTCGGTCTCTGCAGTTTCCTATTAATAGGATTCTGGTATAAAGATCCGGCAAACGGAGCGGCTGCGCAGAAAGCATTTATAGTTACACGTATCGGTGATACGGCAATGGCAATCGGTTTGTTTCTTCTTGTAGCTAATCTCGGGACACTGAATATTAATGAAATATTAACCCAAGCTCCTGCTGCTTGGTCTCAGGGTTCTTCACTAGCAACTGCGGCTGCATTGCTGCTTTTGGGAGGTGCACTGGGAAAATCCGCACAGCTTCCTCTGCAAACCTGGCTTCCGGATGCAATGGCTGGTCCTTCACCCGTAAGCGCATTGATTCATGCCGCAACAATGGTAACCGCCGGTGTTTATTTAATTGCACGGACAAACACACTCTTCATTTTAGCTCCAAAGGTTCAGGAACTTGTAGCTGTAATCGGAGCTGCAACTCTTTTGGTTGCAGGATTTTCTGCATTAGCTCAGCATGATATTAAAAGAGTGCTTGCGTATTCTACAATTAGTCAAATTGGATATATGTTTCTGGCATTAGGTGTCGGAGCATTTTCAGCAGCCATATTCCATTTCATGATACATGCTTTTTTTAAAGCGCTTCTTTTTCTTGCAGCCGGTGCAGTTATCATTTCCCTTCACCATGAGCATAATATTTTTAAAATGGGAGGAATTAAAAATAAGATGCCATTAATCTACTGGACATTCCTGATTGGTTCGGCATCTCTGGCATCGCTCCCTCTGATAACTGCCGGATTCTACAGCAAGGATATGATTCTATGGTTTGCATGGTCCAGCCCGAAAGGAAGCACAATCTTGTGGGCAGCCGGTTTATTCGGCGCTTTTATTACGGCAATCTATACCTTCAGAATGGTATTCATAACTTTTTTTGGTGAACAAAAAACAGAAATCAGTCATACTCCCGGAAAATTAATTAAAGTGCCTTTAGTAATTTTAGCAGTTCTTTCACTGATTGGAGGATTCATTGAACTTCCCGGCACATTAGGTCACTTGCCGCTGTTTTCAAGTTTTGTAGATAAAGTGCTGCCTTCCGTTCACCTGATAGACGAAAACATTCTGCAGGAAGGAATTTTTCAAATTATTGCTGCAATAACAGCTTTAGCCGGATTATATTTATCTTATTTATTTTACCTGAGGCGCACTGCTTCTGAGGGTAAAACAGCATTGCATAAATTTTTCTATTCCGGATGGGGTTTCGACTGGATTTATGAAAGAGTTTTTGTAAGACCTGTAATATTTCTTGCCAACATAAATAAAAGTGATTTTATTGATTTGGTTTATTCCGGAATTGCAGGTACCACAAGTTTTGCTCATAAGATATTGAGCAAAACCCAAACCGGTAAAATGAGATGGTATGCTATGGGAATTGCTGCCGGCGCGGTTATAACAATAACAATAATAGTTTTCTTATGATGCTTGCCTGGATTATTATAATCTTAATGTTAGGAGGAATCCTTGCCTGGATTGCCGGAAGGAAAAATCTGCTTTTGGCAAGGTGGATCTCCTTAATTTCTATCTTTATAGATTTTATTCTTGTTGTAAAAATCTGGATAGATTATGATCGAGATTTAAAATTAACATCGGCACCATCCTGGTTTCTTGAGATAAATGCCAACTGGGTGCCTCAGTTCGGGATCAATTTTCATCTGGCTCTTGACGGACTTAGCTTGATTTTAATCGCATTAACAATTTTCCTCGGAATTCTTTCGGTTCTTATCTCCTGGAAAGAAATAAATGAAAGAGTCGGTTTCTTTCACTTCAACCTCTTATGGATTTTAGCCGGTATTGTCGGTGTATTTACCGCAGCAGATATGTTCCTTTTCTATTTCTTCTGGGAAGTTATGCTCATTCCTATGTATTTCTTAATAGCAATTTGGGGACATGAAAACAGAATTTATGCTTCATATAAGTTTTTTATTTTCACCCAGGCCAGCGGTTTATTAATGTTGCTTGCAATTCTCGGATTGTATTTTATCCATGGTTCTCAAACCGGTTTATATACTTTCGATTATACGGAGCTCCTTGGCACGAATCTTACTCCCACGGCTGCTTTGTTCTTAATGCTGGGATTTTTAATTGCATTCGTCGTGAAGCTCCCCGCCATTCCTTTCCACAGCTGGCTGCCGGATGCACATACCGAAGCGCCTACTGCAGGAAGTGTT
>CAYSGP010000546.1:0-4685 GCA_964430095.1 uncultured Ignavibacteriaceae bacterium | reverse complement strand
GCTGAAAAAATTTTTTGGGAAACCATATATAATAACTGCTCATGGATCCGATATTCCCGGATACAATCCGGATAGATTTACATTAATGCATAAATTCATTAAACCGCTGGGGAAAATAATAATGAATAATTCCCAGAGAGTTATAGTTCCAAGCGAAAACCTGGAGAAATTAATCAAAAAAATATCTCCTAAAGCCGGTTCCATAATTATTCCTAACGGAATTAATTTGAATAAGTTCTCGGCAAATGGAAACAGGCAAAGAAAAATATTAGTGGTTTCCCGCTTATTTGAAAGGAAAGGAGTTCAATATTTTCTGCAGGCGCTTACAGGTCTGAAGCACGATTTTGAAGTAAATATTGTTGGCGATGGTCCATATTTGGCAAATTTAAAGAAGCTTTCATGTGAAAGGAATCTGCATGTGAATTTTTTGGGATTCATTGAGAATAATTCAAAAGAGTTGAAAAACCTTTATGAAACTTCTATGATTTTTGTTTTTACATCCGAAGCTGAAAATTTTCCGGTAGTTCTTCTGGAGGCAATGATTGCCGGTTTGGCAATTATTACCACAAATGATACAGGCTGCGCGGAAGTTGTAGGGGAAAGTGCTGTTCTGGTCGGTTCAAAAAATCCGTCGGCAATCAGGGAATCGCTTGAAAAATTAATAGAGAATCCGCAGCTCTGTGCCGAACTTGGGAAAGCTGCCAGAAAGAGAGTCGAAGAGTATTTCGGATGGGATTCCATATCGGGAAAGCACATCAGTCTATATTCGCAGATGACGTGCTTTGCGCCTAAACTCCAAATGCTTATTCCTCTTTTAACTGTGCTGCTGATATAATTTAAAACTAGCCGAATGAGAATCTGTTTTATTTCTACAGAAATATTTGCATGGAACAAGTACGGCGGTTTTGGAAAAGCTACCCGCATTCTTGGAAAAGAATTAATGAAAAAAGGAATTGAGGTATTTGCCGTTGTTCCAAGAAGGAAAAATCAAATGGAATTTGAAGTTCTTGACGGCATTAAGGTTTGGAGCTTTCCGAACTTTAATCTTTTCACTGCAAAAAAACTTTTTAAAAAATGTGATGCTGATATTTATCATTCCGAGGAGCCATCGATGGGAACATTCCTCGCAATGAAAGAAATGCCGCAGAAAATTCATCTAGTAACTTCAAGAGATCCGAAATTTTTTAATGATTGGTTAAATGAATTTATATATCCGTCTTATAATAAAATTCAGGTGCTTGCTAATTATTTATATGAAGATAATTTCCTGGTTAAAAAGACTGTCAGGAATGCAGATAGAGTATTTTGTGCAGCAAGGTTTCTAAATGGAAAAGTGAAAAAAAAATATTCATTGAAAAATGAAGCTTTTTTTCTTCCTACACCAGTGGAAGTTCCGGCAAAAAATATTGTAAAATCTGAACAACCTACAATCTGTTATTTAGCAAGGTGGGATAGGAGAAAAAGGCCTGAGCTTTTCTTTAAACTGGCTGAATCTTTCCCGGACATTAAATTTATAGCTGCCGGCAAAAGCCGGGATGTTAATTACGACAATTACCTAAGAAAGAAGTTTTTAAATTTAAAAAATGTAACCATGACAGGATTTATTAACCAGTTTGAAACCAATAAAATTTCTGAAATTTTAGAACAAAGCTGGATTTTAGTTAATACAGCTGTAAGAGAAGGATTACCTAATTCTTTTTTAGAAGCATTAGCTCATAAATGTGCAATTTTAAGTTCATTAAATCCTGAAAATGTTACCGAACGTTTTGGCTTTCATGTTAAGGAAGGCCGGTTTGAAGAAGGACTTGAAAAATTACTGGAAAATGATGCCTGGAAGAATAAAGGAGAACTCGGTCAAAATTATATAAAAGAAAATTATGAATTAAGCCGCTCAGTTCATCAGCATATTAATATGTATAAAGATCTACTAAATGGAAATGGGAAGGAAAATGCAGTCATTAACTAAAAAGCGGATTTTGGTTATAGCACTTGGTGAAGCCACCCTTGATTTGGTTATTCCATGGATGGAAGAAGGGGAGCTGCCCGTCTTTAAAAAATTTTTTGAAGAAGGAATAGCCGGAAAACTTAAGTCATCAACCCCGATGATTACGCCTCAAATGTGGGGGAGCATTATTACCGGAAAAAATTCAGGCCGGCACGGTTTATTTGATTTCTGGCAAAGAGGAAATGATGGAAAATTTAATGAAGTAAATGGTTCCAAGATAAAAGCTAAACCTGTCTGGAAAATCTTAAGCGAAAATGGATTAATATCCGGAATTGTTAATATTCCTTTTACATATCCTCCTCAAAAAATAAACGGCTTTATGATTTCCGGTGAAGATGCTCCCGGTGCACATCGTTCTATTGCGTATCCTAATAATCTGTATGATGAAATCGTGGAAAGGTTTGGAAGATATAGACTGAAAGATATTTTTCCGGGAGGGCGGAAGAAAGAAGATTATCTGACATTAATTGAAGAAGACGTAAGAAAGCAAACCGATGTTTTAACTTATTTAATCTCAAATAAAAAATGGGATTTCTTTTTAACTTTTTACAGCGCAACTGCTATAACGCAGCATTACTTCTGGAAAGATATGCAGCTTCAAAATGATGGATATAAAGATGTAATTAAAACTGCATATAAATCTTTAGATGCTGCTATCGGTCGTTTGATTAAAGCTGCCGGGGAAGAAACCAATGTATTCGTAATTTCCGAATGCGGTGCAGGTCCATTGGTTTCAGGAATTCAAATAAATACATGGCTTCAAAAGGAAGGATTTTTATCATATAAAGAAACTAATGAGCATTCAAAAAAGAATCTCGATGAAAACGGGAAAATTTTATATAAAGAATCTCTTATCCGCTCGAAGATCGCAGCCTTTAGAAAAAATGTTCAAGGCCGTATTCCTAAATCATGGTTTTTCTTTGCAAACAGGAATGTTCATTGGCTGAAAAGCTGGATACAAACTTATCTCGCCGGATCGGATATTGAATGGAGTAAAACCTATGCTTTCTCAAGAGGGAAAGAAGGCGATATTTTTATTAATCTTAAAGGCAGAGATCCCTACGGGACTGTTGAAGAAAAAAATTATGACGATGTAAGAAATCAAATAATTGAGAAATTTTCCCGGCTTGTAAATCCGGGCAATGGAAAAAAGGTAGTTAATAAAATTTATAAGAGAGAAGAACTGTATGACGGTCCTTATATTGAATATGCACCTGATTTATTAATTGAGTGGGTAGACAGCGCTTATATGCCGACTGAAAACGACAAGAATAAAGATTCCATTTTTGTAGAAAGGTGGAGGGAGAATATGAATTGGCCGACTTCCGGCAGTCATAGAATTGATGGGATCCTTCTTGCTAAAGGGCCCGGCATTGCCGGAAATAAAAGAGTAAATGATGCAGGAATAATTGACATGACGCCAACTTGGCTTTACCTGCTGAACCAAAAAATTCCTGGTGATCTGGAAGGCAGAGTAATTGCCGGGATTCTGGAAGATAAAGCTGTTACTGTACTTACTTAAAGGTTTATTATGAAATATAAAATTTTCGGGAACACGGATTTAATAGTTTCTGAACTTGGTCTGGGATGCCAGTCATTAGGCGGAGGATTATACTACCGCGATGATGCGGAATCAATCAGAACTCTTCATAAGGCTTTTGAATACGGCATTAATTTTTACGATGTTTCTGATCATCATAGTTTGGGCAGAAGCGAAAAACTTATCGGCAAAGCTTTTAAAAACAGAAGGGACAAGGTTGTTATTACAAGCAAAGCCGGACTTATGTATTCGCAGATTGGAATTTTTGCATTAAAAATGAGATCTCTGGCAAGGCCTGTAAGTCCTCTTTTCCGGCATTTAAAAACTTCACTTCATTTTTTCAGGGCTTCACAATTGCGGTTCAATTATTCGCATGAGTATATAATCCAGGCAGTTGAAAAAAGTTTAATCCGTCTAAAAACAGATTACCTCGATTTATTTCAATTATACAAACCTTCGGCAGAAATAATTGAGCAGGGAGAATTTATTGAGACTTTAGAGTACTTAAAGACTCAAGGGAAAATCAGATACTATGGTATTACCTGCCTTACTGTTGCAGATGCTCTCCTTTGTCTGAAATTCCCGGATATTTCTTCACTCCAAGTTGCAATTAGTTTAATTGATCAAGAAGCAATCACTAAACTTATTCCTGCTGTAAAAGAAAGAAATCTTGGTTTAATTGCCCGCCATCCGAGAGCGATTGGACTTTTTACAAAAAACAGAAATGATATTATGGGAGACAGTTCAGCTTTTTCTCGCGAAGAATTTGAAATCCGGAAAGCTAAGGCCTCAAAATTCCAATTTCTAGTAAAGGATAACCGGTCAATTGCACAGGCATCCATTCAGTTTGTATTACAGCTTGATGGAATTTCGGTGGTGCTGCCCCGTGCAGTTAATAGTGATGAATTGGATGAAAATGCCTGTTCACTCTCAGCACCTTTTCTTACTGAAGATGAACTCAAAAAAATTTATTATTACTCCCAATCTTAATCTGGGTAAATTAAGATTAATGTTTCTTTTATAGGCAGGATTAAAATATATTATGAAATACAGAAAATTAGGAAAAACAGATTTAAAAATTTCTGAAATAGGATTTGGCTGCCAGTCAATTGCCGGGGGATTATTTTACAAAGATGATGG
>CAYSGP010000545.1:0-3385 GCA_964430095.1 uncultured Ignavibacteriaceae bacterium | reverse complement strand
ATGCTGATTTTGAAATGAACCAATATAAAGTTTTGGGCGGGCTGAAAGAGTATATGCATGAATTCAATAAGAAGAGATTGTACCCGTCATTTTCCGATCTTGTAGCTTTGGTAAATCAGCTTCAGGATATCAGGAATCAGAAGAATAATCTTGAAGTATCTTTCCCGAAGCAGATCAAAGAATATGATTTGAAAAATAAAAAAGTAATTTATAATAATACTGAAGATGCATCGCATGTAGAGTTTTTATTTGATTTGATTGATTGGGCTCTCCCTAAAATAAAAGCTGCAATTGAAGAGGGAGTTGCCATTCACGAATACGTTGAGGAAAATCTGAAGATTGAAAACGTCGGTATTATACCGATTCATAAAAGTGAAGGATATTTCCTGGTGCCGGATAACAAGGAACTGCTTCTTCAGATTCATAGGTTTGAATGCTCTTTGTTCTCTTCGGAAAGCGACCAGTACCGCGCATTGAAAACAAAGTATGTCAGAGCGGTTCGGAAAAACCAGATTAAAGAAACGCCTGAGTCAATTAAGCTCGATTTGATTCATGAGTTTGACGATTTGCCGAATCCTGCTACGTTTATTTGTGAAACTGATCTTGATTTCCCTTTCAGCTCTACAATTTTCCCGATAGCAAAAAGGAAACTAATGGCACAGCTTGCAGCGGCTTAAAAACAATTATTCCCATATACTCTCAGCCTCCTTAGTAGAAGGGATAGGAATTGCACACTATCCCTTCTTTTTTTTATTTTTCTTGATGTGTACTATTCTTAATCTTACTCTTAAATCGTAATCTTAATCAAGTAAGAGAAAGAGTAAGAGAAAGAACATGATCCGGAGTTCTTATGAAAATGGAATTCTGCTCCCGGAAACTCTCACCATTGTAATTATTCAAATATTTCATAAAATGTATTTTCAAAGTAAAATCTTACATTCTGACCTAATGCAAGAAATTGTGAAGTCTCAGGTTTCTCGTTCAACAATTTGAAATATTCACCGGAGCTGAACTGAATTCTTTTTTCTTTCTTATTCTTTTGATTCTGCAGTTCCGAATCGATCCAGAATTTACCGCTTTGATAGACCGCTCTTCCCAGCACATTTTTAACCTGCTTCGATAAATTCTGCTGTATTCCGTTTTCGTCTTTATAGTTTATCCTTCCCGATCCTTGCTTTGTTTCCGCAAAATTGGATGCGGAGTTCAATCCCTGCAGCTCCTCGCTGGCTGTAATGCTTTTGTCTCCGCTCTTTTCTTTCATATAATTGTAATCGGATTCCGATTGAATCCTGAGTTCTTCCGCCTGAGGAACGGTGCTGAAATCTCTCGCCAATCCTCTTTGACGAATGCGGAGATCTTCATCTTCCATAATTAAATAACTTGTATATGGAGTAACAATTCCATGCTCCCTTGCAAGTTCCGTTATCTCATCAATAAGTTCTTTCTGTTCGCCGTTCAGCCGGATTTGATCCAGAAGATAGCCGATTCTACGTGAAGCCCAAATCGGCGGTATGAAATTATACTCGTCATCATCTGGGGTAAATTCGGTTTCGATCTTATATGTTTTTTTCACTCCTTTTAAATATCCGCTTAAAGTGATCGAGGCCGGACCTTCTCCGGTATATCTGCCGAAAATAGTAATGCTTGACCCCCTGAATAAATCGGGCAGCCCTTTCGGATAAGTTTTAAAAATATTAATTCTATTTGAAACATTCAGCGAAAGATCCGTCAGTACCGGGGATTGAACTTTGTCATAGAAACCGGAAATTTTTATTTCGATATCTTCATTGGGGGAAATGTACGCTCTGGTTGCCCTGGTTAGGTCAGTAATTTTATCCAGTAGGTGGGTATTGATCTCATTTCCTATGCCGAATGTAAAAATCCGTTTATTTTCTCGATTAGCCTCTTCAACTATTTTTACGAGTTTTTCATCATTGGTTTCGCCGATTGTAGGCTTGCCGTCTGTAATAAAAACTATTAAGTGTGTTTTTTTAGTGCTGCCTTTTTCTTGTAAAGCAATTTTCAAAGCTTCTTCGATGTTCGTTCCGCCGACAGCTTTCATTTCATCGATAAATTTTTCTGCTTTCCTGATATTTAAATTATCAGCCTCTTCAAGATTATTGAAGAGAGAATATGCTTCAGTAGAAAATCTTATAATATCAAAACCGTCATCCGGGTTTAAATTATTTATGCAGTAAAGAAGAGCCCGTTTTGCCTGCTTCAGCTTATCACCTGCCATACTGCCCGAAACGTCTATTACAAATGTTATATTTTTAGAATCGATGCCGCTGTTGTCAATGATGAAAGATGGAGCAGCCGTAAGGAAGAAATAACCGTCTTGACCGCGTTCCTGATACGATAAAAGAGAAAGTCCGACATCATCATTATTAGTGCTGTAATAAAGTTTGAAGTCCGTATCAGGTTTTGTATTCTCTTCTTCAAAAGAAATAACTGCGTTATTATTGTCTTTATGAACTACATCTACGATGTGAGTGGGAGAATAAATATTTTTAATTTCATTATTCGTTTTAAGATTTACATTTATAGTGACATTCTGAAGGGGTTTTGCAGAAAATTTTTCCGTATTCAGCGGATAAACATATTCATACATTCCATTGTCCGAATCCAGAATTTCGCTGTAGCTTATACTTATTTTTTTTGAACTGCGCCGCTCTATAGGAAATATTCTTACTTTAAACAAACCTTGGTTCGAATATTCTAAAAGTGCCGGATCTCTTACCTGTCTTACGATGTCTTCATAAATTTGTCTTGCTTTTACAGCATCCAGCAGTTCTGCCGGGGTTTCTTTTCCGTTAATCATCATGCTGAAATTTTTAATCACTGCATCTTTTGGAATAGGGAAAATGTAAAAGCCCTCCAGCAGGTTATCGGTGGGATTATAAAATTCCTGGTCAATTGAAGTTTCAGCAGCATTGCCGTTTATTTCCACATCAACATGATGATAAACTACTTCGAGGGGAAAAGGGCGGGATAAAGGACCAGGCTCAGGAATAATGATTAATCCGTCGGCTGATATATTCCGGCATAAACCAAAGAAAATTATAATTGCAGATAGGATTTTGCTGTTCATATCTTTTTTCTCCCTGCTTAATTACGATATGATTATTCGAAAGAATACTTTTTCTTTGAGGCTTGTTCCCTTAAAATTTTAAGTATGGCAGCTTCGAAGGTATTATCTTTATTTTCTGGTTGGCTTTTTATAAGGAAAGCGGTTCTCTTTGTATTTAAATCTTCAATTTTATTTTGGATTTTTTCCCTTTCTTCAGCTTTCTTTTCAACATAAACAACTCTTTCTTCCTTGCTCATTTTCTGCATCTCCTCAGGAAGCTGCTCTGCAGGAATTTCAGAAACTTTTACTTTTCCT
>CAYSGP010000544.1:0-3323 GCA_964430095.1 uncultured Ignavibacteriaceae bacterium | reverse complement strand
TGTCGATAATTTTAAATCGGGAAATCTGCTTGAAAATCTTTCATTAAAGGCTTTAGTAAGTGAAAATTATAATTTAGTCTCCGCACATTATGATCTTGGAAAATATTATGAAAAAAAAGGTGAATTAGACAGCGCATTATCCGAATACTACGCCTTAATTGCATACATTCCTCATGAGCCGGAATTTTATCAGGTGGCTGCCACTATTTTAATTTTAAAGAAAGAATATGAAACAGCCTCCAAACTTCTGCACAAATCTTTAAAATATAAAGACAACTTGTTTGCATATAAATGGATCGGCCAAATTGCTTTTATGAAAGATAATTATGATGAAGCTGTTAAGTATTTAATCAGAGCGGATCTTACCGATCCCCAGGTGGTTTTTAATTTAAGTCGCACTTATTACATGAACAATCAATGGTCCAGAGGGGAAGAATTTTATAAAAGGCTGAAAGATTTGTCACCAAAATCGGATTATTTCGTGCATTTAAATAAACTACGCACTTTGTTGAGAATGAAAAATCCGAAAATAAAACCTGCCGACAATAATTAGATGATAAGGACATTTCTTCCATCAATTTATTTTCTTTTAACTACGATAATTTTAATTATTCACTAATCACTTATTTTAAAAGCGTGATATAGTACACCTAGCCATTATCCTCTTTGAGTTAATTTAATAATTAATTAAAAACCATTCTAATAAATAACTTCAGGGAGAATTTTAATGACAAATCATCTTGGTATTAAAGGTTATGATTTTATTGAATTTTATGTCGGTTCTGCCAAAATCTGGGCATATTGGCATGCTAAAGCGCTGGGGATGGAGATTAAAGGATACCTTGGTCCGGAGACCGGGGTTAAAGATAAAGTTTCTTACTACCTCGAAAAAAATAAAATAAAGCTGGTGCTTACCTCATCAATAAAACCTACGAATTATGAAATAAATTATTTTATTGAAAGGCATGGTGACGGCGTTAAAAGATGGTCGCTTAATGTAGAAGATGTAAGGACAGCTTTTGATATTGCTGTTAAAAACGGCGGGATCCCGTTGAGAAATCCTAAAAGGTTTGAGAATGATAACGGATATATTGATGAAGCTGCCCTCAAGCTTTATGATGATGCCGAAATTGTTTTCATCAACAGGGATAATTACAAAGGGATCTTCAGACCTGGTTTTAAAGAACCTGCTCAAAAAATCGAGACCGGGAATATCGACACAGGGCTTTACGAGGTTGATCATGTTGTAGGGAATGTTCGGATAAATGAAATGAATCTGTGGGAAAATTATCTCAACAAAACTTTAAACTTTGAAACATTCATTGAATTCGGAGCAGGAGATATTTCGACTCAGTATTCGGCTTTGCTCTCTAAGGTAGTCCGGTCAAAAGAATCGGCAATTAAGAACCCGATAAATGAACCATACGAAGGGAAGAAAAAATCTCAGATAGAAGAATACATCGACGAGTATTGGGGATCAGGTATTCAGCATATTGCAGTTTCTACTAAGGATATTATTTCTACAATAAGAGCGCTTCGTGAAAACGGCGTTGAATTCTTGTCTGTGCCTCCCACTTATTACGAGATTCTGAAGGAAAGAGGATTTAAAGTAAAAGAAAATTTAGACGAACTGAAAGAGCTTGGAATTCTTTGCGATACGGAAGGCAAAGGATATCTTCTGCAGCTGTTTACAAAACCTGTCAGCGACCGTCCCACTTTTTTCTATGAATTTATACAGAGATGTGAAGGAGCGGAAGGATTCGGTCAAGGTAATTTTCAGTCGTTGTTTGAATCAATCGAACGGGATCAGATTGCAAGGGGCACATTCGATAAAGAAAATTGAATATTATTAAAGAGAAAATATTTTAATAGAAATTCAAAATAAACAAATAAATTTAAAAGAGGTTTTTATGCCTTTCTATGTTAGACTCGGAAAAGTTCCTCCTAAAAGACACATAACATTTTACAAACCTGACAAAAAATCTTTATACAGGGAGGAATTATTCGGTACCAAAGGTTTTTCGGGAATTTATTCGAATAAGTACCATTTGTATATGCCTCCACAGGTTGAAAGCATTAACGAATTAAATTTTAACGGTGCTGAAGACTGGGAAGATGCGCCGCTCCAGTATTATCATTTCATGACCGGGAATAAACAGTCGGAAGGAAATTTTTTTACCGGCAGAAATGAATTCCTTAAAAACGACCATTGCATAATATCAACCGCAAAAATAACGGAAGATACCGATATTTTTTACCGCAACAGCCATATGCACGAGATTCTTTTTGTTCATCACGGCACAGGGAAATTTTTATCCGAATACGGAAGTCTTCCTTTCGATGAATGGGATTATATTGTTGTTCCGAAAGGGACCACTTACCAGATAAAATTTAAGGACTATGATAAGGCAAAGCTGTTTATTATCGAATCGGATACACCATTTGATATACCGGCGCATTACCGTAATGAGTACGGACAGCTGAAGGAAGATGCACCGTATTATGAAAGAGACTTTCATGTACCTCAATTAACGGAGCCTATAGATCTGAAAGGTTCATTCCGTTTAGTTCTAAAAGTACGCGGGAAGTATTACGAATATGAGCTGCCTCATCATCCTTTTGATGTGGTAGGCTGGGACGGTTATTTATACCCTTATACATTTAACATAAAAGAATATGCGCCGAAAGTTGGGAAAATTCATTTACCGCCTCCTATACATCTTCTATTTACTACACAGCATTTTGTTGTCTGCAACTTTGTCCCCCGGTTATATGACTTTCATCCGCAGTCAATCCCGGCTCCGTATTATCATTCCAATGTGGACAGCGATGAAGTGCTTTATTACGTTCACGGAGATTTCATGTCGAGAACCGGGGTGCAGGAAGGATCAATTACTCTGCACCCGATGGGCATTCCGCACGGACCTCAGCCGGGAAAAACCGAAGCATCGATAGGCAAAAAGGAAACAGATGAATATGCAATAATGATTGATACCTTTGCGCCGCTTCGCCTTACAAAAAATGTAAATGAAACAATAGTTGAAGATTATCATCATTCCTGGCTGGAAAGTAAGTAATCGGTAACCAGTAATCGGTATTTGATCTTAGTTTTAAAAGATAAAAGTGTATTTTAGCAATACCCAATTTAATAATGTTCAACCAGGGTGATTACAGATCACGAATACTGGTTACAACTAATCAACTATCCAAAAGAGAGTATGATAAAAACACCTGCACACATTAAAGAACTCAAGCCATATAAAGCCGGTAAACCAATCGAAGAGCTTATAAGAGAAAAGGGAATTAAAAAAGTTGTAAAGCTA
>CAYSGP010000543.1:0-5777 GCA_964430095.1 uncultured Ignavibacteriaceae bacterium | reverse complement strand
GTTAATGCTTTTGTGATTGTTAAGCTTGCTGCTGCAAGAGCGAATCATGAATCGGGTGCCTTACCTAAATATGTGCTTGATGCGGTTGAAAAAGCCTGCAAAGAAGTGCTTGCTGGAAAATATCATGATCAGTTTTTGGTTGACTTATACCAGGGTGGTGCAGGAACTTCAGCAAATATGAATGTAAATGAAGTGCTTGCTAACGTTGCGCTTGAAATCGCCGGGCATCCCAAAGGCGATTATGCCTACATTGAACCGCACGATCATTTAAATATGTCCCAGTCAACTAATGATTCTTATCCTACTACTTTAAAAGTTGCCATGATTCTTATGAATCAAAAACTTCTTTCTGAACTTGAAGAATTAATTAAGGCATTTGATGCAAAAGGGAAAGAGTTTGCAAATATTTTAAAGATGGGACGTACGGAACTGCAGGATGCTGTTCCGATGACTCTTGGGCAGGAATTCACTGCTTTTGCATCCCAGCTGAAAGTTGCCGTTAAAGAGCTTAAACAGGCAGAAGAATATCTTTATTCGGTAAATATGGGCGGAACTGCAATCGGTACCAAGCTGAATGCGCAGAAAGGTTTCGTAGAAAACTGTGCAAAACATCTTGCGGAACTTACTGGGAAGATGATAGTTCCGGCGGAAGATTTAATTGCAGCTACCTCGGATCTTTCGGAGTTTGCAGTTTTTTCAGGAGCATTAAATTCGCTCGCAATTAAACTCTCAAAGATTGCAAGCGATTTAATTCTGCTGGCATCCGGTCCAAGAACAGCTCTGTTTGAAATAAACCTGCCTCCATTGCAGCCTGGATCATCGATTATGCCTGGAAAAGTTAATCCGGTTATACCCGAATTAGTAAATGTGGTCGCATTCAAAGTTATGGGAAATGATATTGCGGTTACTATTGCTGCAAAAACAGGTCAGCTTCAGCTGAATGCATATGAGCCGTTAGCTTTATCTGCAAATATTGAATCGCAAAAGCTTCTTACAAATGTGATGAAAGCTTTCCGCACCAGCTGTGTTAATGGTATTACTGCAAATGAAAAAGTTACTCAAAGATATATTGAGCAGAGTGTGGGAATTGTAACCGCGCTGAACCCGGTTCTCGGTTATGACAAAGCTACGGAGCTTGCAAAAGAAGCTCTTGAAAGCGGTAAAGGAATTCTGGAGCTCGTACGCGAGCAAAAACTTTTAACTGAAGAGCAGATTAAAGCGGTTCTTGATCCGAAGAAAATGACGGGACAGGAATAAGATTTTTAGTCTGTTCTCTGCCGGGATATAGGGTATTGATTCGGCGGCTGCTGCGGGCTCGGTTACTTTCATCGCAGTGCCGCTGATGTATATTAATTTATTGTCATGAAGATAAGTCCGGGTGTAATAGGAAATGAATATGCTATTTTAATTAAACAGATGATGTTTCTCTTGGTTGTTATGCTGTCGGTTTATAATCTATTACCTGATGATACAAAAAATGTTTAAATTGCACAGTATTAAAACCAGGTGATGAGATAAAACAATTAAGGAAAAAGGGAATGAAAATATTACTAATTCTTCTGCTTTTTGGTTTTGAAGTTTTCGCAGAGGAGTGGCCGAAAGAAATGAAGTCCCGCGGAACGGAAATTACAGTCTATCAGCCTCAGATTGAAAGGTTTGATCAGAATAATCTTGAAGCCCGTGCTGCTGTTATGATCACTTCTGATAAATTAAAAGATCCTGTGTGGGGGGCAGTCTGGATAAAAGCCATTGTATTAACCGACCGTGAAAGCCGGGAAGTTGAACTGGAAAGTGCAGAGGTAACCGATGCGAAATTCCCGGGGCAGGATACAACTAAAATTGCCGAGCTGAAAGAATTTCTCGCTGAAGAAATTCCGGATTGGGATATTGAGGTTACCATGGACGATATAATAGCAAGCGTCGAAGCGCAGAAGAGCGGCGATGAAAAGTTTGGAACCGATCCCCCCGAAATTATTCATGTTAAATATCCTGCAGTGCTTATAACGATTGACGGACAGCCTGTTTTTAAGAAGCTCGAGAAAACTCCTTATGAATATGTCATTAATACTCCTTTCTTTATTATTAAAGACAAAGAAGAGGAAATGTATTATTTAAAGGCGGGAATTCTCTGGTACGAAGCAGAGGAGATCCGGGAAGAATGGGAATGGACGGACGATATTCCTGATGATCTTTTGGAGTATGTGAATCCGAAATTATCTGAAGAAGAAAGGAGTATTGATCCGGATACTATAGAGGTAAAACCTGAAATTATTTTGAGAATTATTCCGGCTGAATTAATAGTAACCGATGAAGAACCCGATATGGCATCAATCAAGGGGACTTCCCTCCTGTTCGTAAAAGATACTGAGAGCGATGTTATTTTTGATATAACCAGCCAGCTCTACTACATACTTATTTCCGGAAGATGGTTTCTCGGTCAATCTCTGGAAGGGCCATGGGCACATGTTGATGGCGAAAGACTCCCCGAAGATTTCAAAAAAATTCCTCCCGAATCGGAAGTGGGAAATGTGCTTATGCATGTCCCCGGCACAGAGCAGGCCAAGGATGCTGTACTCGATACTCAGATTCCGCAGACCGCCAAAGTTGATAGGGATAAAACAATTGAAGTAAAATATGACGGTGAACCGAAGTTTGAGCCGATTAAAGATTCTGATCTTCAATATGCAGTTAATACCGATAAGAGTGTTATTAAATTTAAAGCTACTTATTTTTGCTGTGATAGTGCCATTTGGTATGAAGCTACGAATCCATCCGGTCCCTGGACTGTATCCGATTCGATCCCGGATGCAATTTATAAAATGACCCCTGAATCGCCTGTCTATAATGTTAAGTATGTTTATATCTACGATTCCACACCCGAAGAAGTTGTTGTTGGTTATTATCCCGGATATACCGGCTGCTATGTATCCAGCGGTGCTGTTATCTATGGTACGGGTTATGCTTATCCGCCGTACTACGGTAACTATTATTACCCGCGTCCTGTAACCTATGGATTCTCTATGCATTATAATCCATATACCGGCTGGAGCTTCGGATTCGGTATGAGTTTCGGCGGACCTGCCGGATTCTTCTCAGTCAGTTTCAGTACTAATCCTTATTACGGCGGATACTGGGGAGCAGGAGGTTATCATGCAGGCTATCATCACGGTTACCAGCAGGGAAGACGATCAGGTTTTTATGCCGGGTACAAATATCGGGATAACCAGTCTCGCGGTAACCAGGTTTCACATTTCGGCTCTGAAGGCAACAGAAATCTTTACAGAGATAAGGGTGCCCAGGTTAATACAAATGACAGGCCGGGACGACAAAATAATGTATCAACTATGGACAAGCAAAGAGGCAATGTATCCACAATGGATAGGCAGCGGGATCAAGCCGGAACAAAAAATAATGTATTTTCAGATAAACAGGGAAATGTCTACAAAAAAGATAATAATGAATGGCAGAAAAGAGAAGGAAATCAATGGTCTAGTGCCTATAAGGACAAAGACAGATCTACACACGAGAGAAATCAGCAGGATCTGAACAAACAATATAACTCTAGGGAAAAAGGAAATCAGAGGAATCAAACATATAATCAGCAGAGATCCAGTCCTAGATCGAGTCCGCAGAGAAGGAGCGGCGGGAGAAGAAGGTAGCTTTATAATAATAATATTAATATTTGTTTTCGCCCATTTTAGTCCAAGTAAACCTGTTAAAAAATACGTGCAGCCTCTTAAAGAAAATGACAGGAGAGGAGCTATAAGGGAATGGTTCTATTATATTTTTATTATAAAATTAAACTTGCAATTCTATGTCACAAGACTGAATAGCTTTGAATTTTAATGTATGCCTTTCTTTCTTTCCACATATATAAAACCAATCTTCATCAGTTTCTTTATCATAGTTATAAATTTTTCATTATATGCTCAGAAAACTGATTTAGTTATTCTTAATAACGGCGACCGTATTACAGGAGAGATAGAATATCTTAAAGTCGGAATTTTGAATTTCAGCACTGATGATATGGGAACAATCAATATCGAGTGGAATAAAATTAAAAGCATATCAACCAAGAATCTTTATGAAATAGAGGTCCAGGACGGGAGAGTATATTATGGTTCGATCGAACCTTATGTAAGAGAAGGAATGATTACTGTAAAAGGTGTTACTCTTCGGTACAACCTTTTTATGAGATATTTAGTAAGGATAAACCAAATTCATGAATCCTTCTGGGATATACTCAATGGTTATATCAAGTTCGGTTTCAGCTTTACAAAAGCCAGCAAGGTCGGTCAGATGAGCCTAGGGGGCAACGCCAAGTACCGTACCAAAATCAGCCTCTCGGAGATAACATTAAACTCAGTTATAACCACCACCGGAGATGAACCGTCTTCGAGGAAAGAGGATTTATCATTCAGCTATCAGCATAATTTGGAAGACACCTGGTTCGCGGCAGGTCTCATTTCACTGGAAGAAAACACAGAGCTGGGAATTAAACTTAGAACTTCTGCCGGCGGCGGTGTGGGAAATAACTTTATGCAATCCGGAAATCATTGGTTTTATGTAATCGGCGGTTTAATGATTAACAGAGAACGGAAATCCGATGAAAGTGAACCGATTTTTAACCTGGAAGGTCTGATAAATGCTCAATACCAGCTTTTTAAATACGACCATCCCAAAATGAATCTGCTCACCTATATAAATTTTTTGCCGAGTCTGTCTGATTTCGGAAGACTAAGATTTAATTACAATGCTCAATTGAGCTGGGAAATTTTTATAGATTTTTATTGGGATTTAACGTTCTACTATGAACACGATAATAAACCCCAATCTGAAAATGTCTCACAATCGGACTACCATATAGACACTTCTATTAAATTTGAATTTTGAAAATGCATAGGATCAAGATTTATAACTTTAAGAGTTCGTGTTTCCGGGAAATCATGAAAGGAATGATATTACAGCAATCTTTATCCGGTATTGTAAAAACACGGAGATCAAAGACAGCGGACACCGGATTAGTCTTAGTTACATTTAACGACTATCGTTAAATAAAACGATAATAGGAAGTCTAATCCTTTCCAATCTCTTAAAATAGCCGTTCATTGGACAATTTCAGATTGGCAAACTTATTGGCTTATAAAAATGGACTAACCAAAAGTGTCAAAAACAAATTTATTCTAGGAATTCTTACAAAAATGGAATTAATAGAAATTTACGCAGCCATTAAAGAAGGTCATGAAACAGAATTTTATCAGACAATGGAATCTCTGGAAAAACTGGTTAAAAAATACTGCAGCGAGTTTGAATTAAAGATCACCGAGGGTAAGAAAGTGCTGCTCCTTATTTCTTTCAATGAGAAAAAGGAGTTGGAAAGAAATTTTTATAACGAAGAATTTTGTATATTGAAAGGGTCATTACGGAGCATATGCGCCGATGTAGTTATTAAAATAAATAACATCTACTCTAAGTAATCTTACACAATATAATATTCATAAAGGAATCTGAAGTGAAGTTCTTTTTTAACTGTTTTCATTAATAACTGCGCCCGCAGCTGTTTGCCGGGAATTTTAAAATCCTTATTTTTAACTTTAAAAAAAATGAAATCAAAATTTACTATATCAGCAAACCTTTTATTAATACTGGCAGCAGTAAGTCTAATGAGCCTGGAGACGGAAGCTCAGAAACAGGTTCAGGTATTCGGATTAGGAGGATACCTAATTAACAGCGATGTGACTGTTGCGCAAGGTGAGCTGAGCTTTAATGATAACTAT
>CAYSGP010000542.1:0-4295 GCA_964430095.1 uncultured Ignavibacteriaceae bacterium | reverse complement strand
TTAATATATTCAATGGTTTTGTTTAAATGTATTTAAAATTCTGTTCAGCTTGAATGAGGAAAAGAAATTAATATTTATGAAGTAATTTACTTTGAAATTAAGCATTTTTGAATAGTTATTGTTATTTGCCGTTGAAAAATCTTAGATTTATTTAAGTAAAATTATTTTTACGGGATTAAATGGGAGATACACATAACATTTTTTACTCATTCGAAAAAATCTTCAATCTTTTTACTTCTCTTTTACAATTCCATGACTATTGAAATATCTATATACTTTATACTTATTTCAATGTTATGACATAATTAATAATCAAGAGGAGATTATGAAATTATTATTTATTCAACTTGTTATTCTTATTTCATTGTTTATCATTT
This sequence comes from uncultured Ignavibacteriaceae bacterium, assembly GCA_964430095.1. Lineage (GTDB taxonomy): Bacteria > Bacteroidota > Ignavibacteria > Ignavibacteriales > Ignavibacteriaceae > DATKLQ01. Next base: position 3,918 of record CAYSGP010000542.1, on the reverse strand, counting down.
CCTGTGAGTCTAATGATACTGTAGTCGGTTCAAACCAGGATACAGTTATACCGAATCTCATCTTTAATGTAGATACAACTTATTTAAATAGTTCCGACGGAACATTAGTAGCTTCTGGTACGGTGACAAATCGGAGCAATAATAAAGTTGAATCTCCCTGGTATGTTGAAGCACAATTTTATACGGATAGATCTTTAAGAACAAAATTAGGCGGAAATTATACTCAAATAGGTGTTCCCCTTTCCAGGGATCAGGCTACTTTCTGGACAATTAATTTTTCCTCTACAAATGCTGATGTTAGAAATTATCCGAATTTTGCTGTTTCCGATTTAAGGGGAATATATAAATAAGATTAATTATGCATAAACAATTAATGGATCTTGCTGCGATTAAATTTGGCTTAATGTTTTAACGGAATTTTATTTGATTTCATAAAGGCAGGCATCCCCGATAATTCTGAACGGCTCAGCTCCGAAGTTGATTGTATCTTTTTCTATAGTCCGGTTTGATCTTTCAATAACTATAAATGCATTCTTTTTCAGGAAATTATTTCTCTTAAGATTTTCAGCTGTCTCATAAATATCATCTTTAAAGAACGGCGGATCTGCAAGTATCAGATCATATTGTTCATGTTCATTCATCTCTGAAAATTTTACTGCTTCCATTTTAAATATCCTGCATTTGCCGCTTACCCCGAGCAGGTCTATATTTTCCTGAAGATTTTTATATATGGGGAAATTTCTTTCTACGAAATGCGCTTCGGCAGCACCCCGGCTAATGCATTCAAGTCCAAGAGCGCCGGATCCCGAATATATATCCAGCACCTTAATCATGTCAAAATCAATTTTATTAGAGAGGAGATTAAAAAGCGTCTCTCTCACGCGGTCGGTCATCGGGCGTATCTCCCCGGATTTGGGAACATTAATCAATCTTCGTTTGAGATCACCCGAAATGATCCTCATTTTCATTTAGATTTTCTCTTATGGAGGATGTTTTTATCCGAGTCTGTATGCAATACCCGCGGCAGGCGAAAAGGAATTATTCTTCTCAAGAAAATATTTATTATTTAAAAGATGTGAAACCGGCCTTACCTTATCAAATGGATTGAAGCGTATTAAATCTATGTTCAATAACTCACCCAATGCCGAAGCGAAAGATCCGGAAATATCTTCTCCGGTGATGAATCCAGAATTTATTAAACCCCTGTCGATTTTTATAATTTTATTCGAGTCTATTTCATTCATAATCAGAGAAGGAATTTCTGCGGCATCATCGTAAGCTATTACGTTGTGGTAGACTAATTTTCCTCTTACTGAAAATATTATTGAAAAGTAATTGTAGTTAAGATAAATGCTCAACACAATCCCTTTATCGGTAAGATTATTGGTTACCGACAAAGCTTTTTCCGAAGTTATATGAGTGTGATCTACAAATTTAAGCTTCAGCTTATTCTGCCTGCAGAAATCATTTAAGATGCGGAGATACTTTCTCGGGACAGCAAATACTAAAGCAGTATCGGTATTGTTTAAAATATTTTTTTCAATTTCATGATATTGGATTACAAGATCGCTGGTTGAGATATATGGATAAAGCACTGATAGTTCCCATTTAAATTCGTCCAGCAAATCCTGGTGAAGCAGGGTATTATCATACGGCACCTGCATAGTCAAAAATGATTCGAATGGAAGCGAGAAGGAAACTTTATTGCTTTTAAGAGGTTTTTTCAGGATAAGTTCATTAAACGCATTTTGTATTAATGCAATAATTTTAGTTTCCTTATCATTCTGAAGATTCAGCTTTTCGTTAAAATAAACCTCGTCCACATTTTCCAGCACATAATTATTATCTTTGAAATTTATTTCAACAATCTGCAGCTTCGAGTTTGTTATGGAGAATCCTGCATGATTCTCGCCTGAAGGAACTGTTTTCCAAAATTCCGCCATTTTTTAATCTTTAATTTTTTATTGAATCGGACTGCTGATTAAAGACGATATATTCTTTTATCTTAAATAGCTTTGAAGAACCTATACCGTGTATATTCAATAAATCTTCCAGGTTATTAAAGGATCCGTGAGAGTTTCTGTACTCAATAATATTAATTGCCGTTTTTTCACCGATGCCGGGGAGCTTTATTAATTCGTTTACCCCGGCTTTATTTATGTCAACTCTCTTTTGAGAGGAGATTTTAAGGTTTTGACTTTCCTTAAAATTTCCTTTGTTAAAATCTAAAACTTCCTGTTCAGAGTCAACAATGACAGTACTGGTTCTGTTCCCCGTTTCCTGCCTTCCCAGCATGGCAAACAAACTGTCTTCCTGTGAATAATCAAATTCCTGGTATTGAGCGATTTTTTCCGAAAGGAGCAGGTATTTTGCTCCCAGGCCAATTGTAAAAACAATAAGGAGAAATAAAATAACTTTTACTTCAGTTTCGGTGAGAGAAAATTTTTTTGAAATTTTTCTGAACATCTATTGCATGCCCCAATGCAATTTATAAAACTCCCTAATTATAATGAATTTAATGTTCTTATAAAAATCGGTTAGATTCCAAATCTTTTAAAAAAACTTTTTTCATCGGATTTTGATGACATCTTAAAATTCGGGGATTGAGCTAATTCTTTGAGCAGCTCTTTTTCTTTTGAGCTTAATTTTTTCGGGATCTCAACATTTATTTTTACAATCTGATCTCCGGATCCTCCCTGGTTCAGGTGCCTGATCCCTTTATCCCTCATTTTTAATAACTTACCGGGGGCTGTCCCGGGATCAATTTTTAACAGTGCTTTGCCGGTTAAAGTAGGCACTTCAACTTCTACACCCAAGGCTGCATCAGGAAAACTTATGTAAAGATCATAGACAATATCGTCGCCGTCGCGTACAAAATATTCATGTGGCAGCTCCTGGAATACAACAATGATATCGCCGGCAGGACCGTTCCGTTTACCTGCATTTCCTTCACCTCTTAAAGTCATATAGCTTCCTTCATGTACACCCGGAGGAACATTAATTTTTACTGTACTTTCGTCTGTGATTCTTCCTTCACCCTGGCATTTTTTACATGGAACATCGACTACGACACCTTCGCCATTGCAGTTATTACATTGCGTAATATTCACAAATTGTCCGAACACAGAGCGGGAAACAGATTTAACCTCGCCGGTGCCCTGGCAGACGGGACAGGTTTTTGTCGATGATCCCGGTTCGGCACCGCTTCCGCCGCATTGATCGCATTTAATTTGTTTTTTTACTTTGACTTTTTTTGCTACGCCTGCAGCAATTTCTTCCAGTGTTAATTTAAGAGTAATGCGGAGATCGGAGCCTGGTGTACCTGAAGTGCGTCTCCTGCTTCTCGTTCTTTGAGAACCGCCGAAGAAATCATCAAAGATTGATGAACCGCCGAAAATATCCGAGAAATGAGAAAAAATGTCGTTGACATCATTAAAACCGGGGCTGTAGCCGCCGCCGCGCACTCCTTCATGTCCGAAGCGGTCATACCTGGATTTTTTTTCATCATCGTTGAGAACTTCGTAAGCTTCGGCAGCCTCTTTAAATTTTTCTTCCGCATCTTTGTTGTTTGGATTGCGATCAGGATGGTACTGCATAGCAAGTTTACGGTAAGCCTTCCTCAGCTCTTCCTTGGAAGCATTCCTGTTCACACCTAATATTTCGTAATAATCCCTTTTTGCCGCCATATCAAAATCTTTATCCTAAATTATTAATTATTTTCCGGGAATTCTGCCGGGCCGGTGCTTCCCTGGTCGCCTTCCTCACTAACTATAACCTTTGCATGACGTATTACTTTGTCTTTATACTGGTAGCCTGTCTGAAGCTCTTCAAGGACTGTATGCGGGTCAGTTTCTCCCGCAGGAGTTTTCCGCATCATCATTGCTTCATGATAATGAACATCAAAAGGTTTACCAACAG
>CAYSGP010000541.1:0-7352 GCA_964430095.1 uncultured Ignavibacteriaceae bacterium | reverse complement strand
GAAATTGTAATGCAAACATTTTGCTTTTAGACTCGGTTTTTAATCAACAATTCATTCAGATTATTTTCAGCAGCTTTTTACTCTATCGCCGATGAATTGGGATTTTCATTTTATATTCTTCCGGACGTCAGGGTTTTCTTTTAAAATTTCTTTTCTTTTAAGAGAATCTGTAACAGCAGGCTCGGAAATTATATTACTTTCGTTACCGGCCGAAGAATTGTTAATTCCGTTATTTCTGCTTAAAGAATCTGCCGGCATATCTTTAATTAATTTTAAAGAATCGGAATTGGCTGAGGAATCCGAATTGATTTGCACATTTTTCAAAGAATCTTCTATTTCTTTTTTTATCCTGATCTGCTCCTGCCTGTAATAATTTAATTTAGGCTTGACATCAGAGGCATATACCGTTTGAGGATATTTAAGGATCAAAGAATCATAAATTACTGCAGCCGAGTCGTACATGTTCAATTTATTCTCCATAATCCATCCGCCGGTGTACATAGCTTTGGCAGCAAAAGAAGATTTGGGGAACCTGCTGGAGATATCTAAAAATTTATCGAGAGAAGTTTTATAATCTTCATTAATCAGATACTCTTCCGCTTCGGTATACAAATCTTTTGCAGGATCAAATTCCTGATCAATCAGCGGTTTTTTCAATTTAACTGCCGCCGCATTCACGATGCTTTCGTTTTTGTAATTATCATAAATAAAATTGTACAGGCTGTCGGCCTTCTGCGGGTCGTTTTTAATTTCGTAATAGCTTCCGAGAGCATACAGAATCCTTGCTTCGTAAGGCGAGTTCGGATATTCGGATAATATCCCCTCATAGTAAACTGATGCTGAATCAGGAAGGTTGAATTCGGTAAAGAATAAATTTCCGAGTTCATACTTATTTTTTATCAATATGCTTTTTATCGAATCTGCCGAAATATTCGGACGCTGCGGAGGAATATATTTTTCCTTCTGTACCTGCTGTTTGGTTGTTTCCGTTCCACGCACGTTCCTGTTTCCTTCTCTTCTTAAATTTCCTCTCTCATTCTGATCAGCCTCCAAATCTCTGTCCTGTTGTTCAGTTTCAGCGGAATCAGACAGGGCAGAAAAAAATGCAATTGAATCTTTTACAAACTCCTCGGGATTGTTTAAATAAGTCAGTTTTTTCACGTTTTCTTTTATGGTATTATTCAGCTGATTATATTTTTTAAAAAGCTGCGATTTATCATTTGCTTTTGTAATATATTCCTGCGGAGCGGATGATGAAACTACTTTCTGATAATATGCCGATGCACTATCGAAGTTTTTGTAATAAGTTTCATAAATTTCTCCGAGATGATACCTGGCTGCGGCTGCACTTGGTTTAGCGGCATAACTTGTATCAACCATTTTCAGGCTGTTCACTGCTTCTTCGTAGTTATTCAGTTCCTTTAAAGTAATTCCTTTTTCCAGCTCTATAACGTCAAAAGATTCAGAATATTTATTTTCATAGCTCATTACCTCAAAGATTTCAAAGGCCTCCTCATGCCTTTCAGTCTCTCTGAGAGCTTTGCCCAGCTCAATTTTTGTCTGGAATTCCACCTCATATGAAGGGGAATAATCCGAAACCTGTTCATAGGCTGAGATTGCATTGTCCATCTGGTTCAGCAATACATACAAATTACCCAGCTCAAAATATATATCTGCCATGTCTTCATTGTTCGCCGAACTGTTTAAAAATTCATTAAGAGCTTCCACTGCCTGCAGATAATCTTCTCTAGCAATCCGGAACTTAATTTCTTCTGCATAGGAATCCCTGATTATGTAATCGTCTGCATCAATTTCAGGTGTGCGGAGAGCTTGAAGCGTGGAAAGGGCATTTTCATAATCCCGCAGCTTCATCTGGGTTTTCCCTATCCACAAACGGGTCTCAATAACCAGATCGCTTTCCGGCTGAGTTGCCAGAAGCTCCTGAAATTTTCTGAGAGCTTTTTGATAATTCTTCTGGTAATAGAAACATTTCCCCAGCATCATTAAAGCCTCATCGACATATGAACTTTCCGAGTGGAACTGAAGCAATGCAGAACACTTTTCAATTACTTTTGAGAGATCTTGATTTACGCTTCCAGGAATGATTAATTCGTTTGTAGAAAAAAGAGGTTTTTTCTCCTGATAAATAGTTGATTCGGCCTGATCAAAGATATCTTTAGTGTTATAATACAGATTAAAATAGGTGGTGAAATTCTCCCAAATACCGCAGCCGGTAAATGATAAAAAAATAAATACATAAAGAAGCTTCTTTAAGGCTGACTCACTAAAATGATTCATGAGGTAAATTATTAAAGGTTGAAAAAATTTAAAAGGTAAAATATCCTGCCTGCGGCAGGCAGGTTTACAATGCTTCCCGGCCCGCTTCTTCTGTTCTGATTCTGATTACCTCTTCGACATCACTGATAAATATTTTACCGTCTCCCACCTGTCCGGTTTTTGCAGTTCTTAAAATAGCATCGATTACGCTTTCAATCTTTTCCTTTTCAATAACTATTTCAATCCTGATTTTTGGTACAAAATCGATTCTGTACTCGCTTCCACGGTACGATTCGGTATGGCCTTTCTGCCTGCCGTAACCGCGGACTTCGGAGACCGTCAAACCTCTTATACCTTCTTCTATAAGCGCTTCCTTAACCTCATCCAGTTTAAATGGACGGATGATGGCTTCAATTTTTTTCATTTATTTCTCAAGATTTCTGGAAGTTTGAAAAATTCTAAGAAATCAAATGGAATTTATTTTCCATGGCAATGTTTATATTTCTTGCCGCTTCCGCAGGGACAAGGGTCATTTCTCCCTACTTTTTCACCTACCTGCACCGGCTGGGGTCTGCTTCCGTTATTCGGCTGACCTGCAGAATTTTCCGCTATTCTCCCCTGGGTTAGACCTATTTTATCGGCACTCTGTTTTACTTCCGTCATTCTAACGGTCGGCTGCTTCCTCCTTCTATTTTGAACTTCGTCAGGCGCCTGGGGAAAAAATTTAAAGCAGAAAGAAACAACTTCATTTCTTATCTGCTCTATTAAAGTGACAAATAATTTAAAGGCTTCCCCTTTATATTCAACCAAAGGATCTTTCTGTCCGTAAGCTCTTAATCCGATTCCTTCCTTAAGATCATCCATCTCGCGCAGATGCTCTTTCCATTTATGATCTATGACGCTTAAAGTAGCGTAACGCTCAAGTCTGGCCATTAATTCCGAGCCAAGCATCTCCTCTTTTCTTTTATAGAAAGTCCGGGCGGCTTCAAGAATTTTATTTTTCATTCCGTCTATACCTAAAGATTCAAATTCTTCCGGAGGAATATAAATATCTACCAGAAGGTTATGCAGAATCTCTTCTTTAAGATTATCTGCAAGAACTTCTTCAAAGTTCCGGTCGACCACATTGTCAAGAAATTCTTCAAGCTGGTCAAATATTTCATCTTTCAGTCTATCCCCTTCAAGCGCTCTTTGTCTTCTTGTATAAATAACTTCCCGCTGCTGGTTCATTGTATCATCATATTCCAGCAATCTTTTTCTTATCGAGAAATTGTTCTCTTCAACTTTTTTCTGAGCTCTTTCCACCGATCTGGTTATCAGAGGATGCTGAATGACTTCTCCCTCTTTTATTCCCATCCTGGTCATTACGCCGGAAATCCTGTCGCTTCCGAATAACCTCATAAGATCATCTTCAAGCGAAAGATAAAACTTGGATGTACCGGGATCTCCCTGTCTTCCGGAACGTCCTCTAAGCTGGCGGTCTATTCTTCTTGATTCGTGTCTTTCCGTACCAAGTATATACAATCCGCCTCTTTCAACGACGCCTGAGCCGAGCTTAATATCTGTTCCTCTTCCGGCCATATTTGTTGCAATTGTTACAGCCCCGATTTCACCGGCATGCTCGATAATTTCAGCTTCCCTCTGATGCTGCTTTGCATTTAAAACATTATGAGCGATCCCTTTTCTCTTCAGCATTCTGCTGATGGTTTCGGAAACTTCAACGGAAGTTGTACCAACCAGAACCGGTCTGCCTTCTTTTCTCAGGGTTTCAATCTGCTCAATTATTGAATTATACTTTTCTCTCTTTGTTTTATAAATCGCATCATCTTCATCTTCTCTTATAATTTCTTTATTACTGGGAATAACAACAACTTCCAACTTATAGATCTGATAGAACTCTCCCTCTTCGGTTTCCGCTGTACCGGTCATTCCGGCGAGTTTGTTATACATTCTGAAATAGTTCTGGAGCGTAATCGTGGCGAGAGTTTGAGTATCCCTTTCAACCTTTACATTTTCTTTTGCTTCAATTGCCTGATGAAGCCCATCGGAATAGCGCCTTCCGGGCAAAACACGTCCGGTAAACTCATCAACAATGGCAATTTTCCCTTCTTCGGTAATAACATATTCATCATCCTTATTAAAAAGAGTATAAGCTTTTAAAAGCTGGTGTATGGTGTGAATCCGATCGCTGCTTTCGGAATATTTTTGGTACAATACATCTTTTTTCTTTACCTTTTCATCCTGCGAAAGATCCGGATCGTTTTCAAATTTGCTTATCTCGGTGCCGAGATCAGGGAGGACAAAGAAATCCTTCTCCATTCCGCTCCCCTTTGCCAGCTCTTCCCTCCCTTTTTCAGTAAGATCAATCGTATTATTCTTTTCATCTATTACAAAGAAAAGCTCATCGTCGATTATGTACATGTTCTTTGCTTTCTCCCTGAGAAACTCCATCTCCGTTGACTGCATTAATTTTTTGAAAGAGGGTTCGCTTAAAACTTTTGTAAGTTTTGTATGCTTCGGCAGTCCTCTATATGCACGGAGCAGTAATTTTCCGGCTTCAATATTTCCGTTCCCCTCCCCGTTTAAAAGATTTTCTGCATCCTGAACAATTTTAGATACTAAATTTGATTGAAGCCTGTACAGCCTCTCAACCTTCGGCTTCATCTCATTAAATTTCTGGTCGTCAACTTCAACCGGACCGGAGATAATTAAAGGTGTTCTTGCTTCATCAATTAAAACCGAATCCACTTCATCGACGATTGTATAATTATGTTTCCTCTGCACCTGGTGATCTTTATCTATCGACATATTATCGCGCAGGTAGTCAAATCCGAATTCGTTATTTGTTCCGTAAGTGATATCGTATTGGTACTGCTGTTTTCTCTGATCCGGGTTCATGGTATTTATAATGCATCCAACAGTCAATCCGTGGAACTTATATATTTCGCCCATCCATTCACTGTCTCTTTGTGCAAGATAATCGTTGACGGTAACGAGATGAACTCCGCGCCCGGTGAGCGCATTCAGATAGATAGGCAAGGTTGCCACTAAAGTTTTTCCTTCACCTGTAGCCATTTCTGCAATCTTCCCCTGATGCAGAACTACTCCTCCCATCAGCTGAACGTCATAAGGAACCATATTCCAGGTAATTTTATGACCGACAACCAGCCAGGTTTTTCCAAGAAGTCTTTCGCAGGTGGATTTTACAACGGCAAAAGCTTCGGGAAGAATTTGATCCAGGATTTCCTCATACGTATCATTTAACTCTTCTTCAAGAACCTCAAGTTCCTCATATGCGGAATGCCTGTCAAACTCTTCATCCGACTGAAGCCGTGCTTTTAAATCGTCAATTTTTAATCGGAGTTCTTTTGTAAACTCCTGAATTTTTTCTTTTAATCCTCCTGTTTTTCCCCTCAGCTCATCATCTGTAAGCAGTTTTAACTTCTCATATTCACCATTAATTTCTTCTACAATGGGCAATAATTCATTAACATCTTTAGAATGCTTATCGCCGAATATTTTCTTTATAATATTTAACATTAAATGTGTCTCCGTCGGATAAAATCAACTTCAAAATTAAAGATTGAGTATATGAAATTCAATTTACTGATTAGTACGGTAATTTAGGAAGGATATTCCGGCAAATAGAGGCCGAGTAATTTCCGGCCTCTATATAGGATGGGTCATTTAGGAGACAACAAATTATTTTATGAGGAGCATTTTTTTAACGGCGTGAAGATTATTGCCGCTAATTGAATAATAATAAACACCGCTAGCATAATCAGAACCGTCAAATTCGACACTGTAAAGTTTTCCGTTTTCGGCAGTTTCATTAAACAGCGTTTTTAACTCATTTCCCAAAGCATCAAAAACTTTTACAGATACCGGGCTGGTCTCATTCACAGCAAATTTTATTGTAGTTGCAGGATTGAATGGATTCGGGTAGTTCTGCTCAAGTCTGAATGTTTCCGGAAACGATCCTATACTAATCTCTATTTCACTGCTGTACTGAAAACTTCCGTCTGTATCCAGCTGTTTCAATCGGAAGAGATATGAACCTGAAAATAATTCTTTAGCAACAAAAGAATACTCTTTCGGAGAATTGCTATTTCCCGAGCCGTTTACAAATCCAATACTAACCCAGTTTGGTTCATCAGAAAGCCCTTCAGGTTTTACACATCTTTCAATTTCAAAACCATAGTTCTGCATTTCTGTTTTTGTAGTCCATTTGAGTATGACATCATTTTCTCTGGAAGATGCGGTAAATGAAGCCAATTCCACCGGGAGAGGATTTGAACCGCCGGCAGCATTTGCGAGGACAAAATCACTGAAGCTTGTAAATAGAGATGAAAGGATAGAACCGGTCGGAGAACCATTTGCAGTCCCCCCAATATCTACCCAGGCAGAGCCATTATCTTTAGCTATTCTCAAATCCTGAGGATCGCTGACGCCGTCATCAACTCCATAATTAAGAGTTATATAAGCTGATGTTGTGGTTGCAGAACCTGTTTTAGCAACATTCCAATATCTTACGTTCGAGACACTGCCCAAAGTTCCAGGTAATGTTCTGCTTATTGGAGCAGTATTAAAAACCTCGGCAGTATAATTGGAGAGATTAGTATTGCTGTGCGTAATAATTAATTCGATAGGTCTGTATGAAGAATTTTTTCCTATAGGATAAAACAAATTTTGCTGGGCAGCGGTATTTTTTCCTTTGGATAAAGGTCCGTTTATAAAGCTTGTTGAACTTCCGCCGGATATGGTACAAGATGCGGAAACTATTAAAAGATTAGTTGAGGAAGTATTAATATTTCCATTCGTCAATATTAATAAATCATTTACTGTTTGATTTGCAGAAAGAGTAATACCTGCGGAATTATTTATTACCAGAGTATCAAAAGCTGTTGCAACATTGCCACCAATTGCCTGCGACAATGTTCCGGTGAAGGAAACTGAGTTTGGATTAGAATAATTTCCATTATTTATCCAATTCCCCTTAATATTTATTATCCTGTTATTTCCGTTTAAAGTAGCACCGCTGTCTATTGTCAGATTTCCCTGGATATTAAATAGTT
>CAYSGP010000540.1:0-4043 GCA_964430095.1 uncultured Ignavibacteriaceae bacterium | reverse complement strand
GGATTTAAAAAGTCTAAACCTGATTCGGAATATGGTTTCAGATTTAGATTAAGTCATATAAGTGCTCATTTGGTAGATGGGCAGTTCGATACAGGTACTCAAGATTGGCGGAACGGAAGAAAACCGCAGGTTTACAGCAGGGAGTTCATTGAGCTCTTTCCTTTTTACAGAACTAATGGTGCTAGAATTTATGCCGGATTTACTTATTTAATTCATGTTTCGCCGAATTATTTGGGAAAGGAAATTTATCAAGTCGGCTTTGACTATTATTTAATAGATTTCATACAGCTTTTTGTTCCTTTTGCAGCATACGATTTTAAATTATCAAAAATTTCCAAGTACTCAGGCAATAATATTATTTCAGCCGGAATTAAATTCGGGAAGTATGACTCAAGAGGATTATCAATTCTTTTCTCATATTTTTCAGGTAAGAGTATTCATGGTGAATACTTTGACCTGAATGAGCAATATTCAACTATAGGATTAAACCTGGATCTGTAGCATGCCGGATGAACAAGATTATACTGCCGTAGCAGCGGAGCATCAAAAAAGAAAACTGGAACAAAAATATCTGCTCCATATCGGATTATTTCTTATTACATTTTTGACCACAACATTTGCCGGAGCCGAATGGATAACAGGACGCATCGGGGAGTTTCATAACTGGCAGTATTATCTTGTAGGTCTTCCTTACTCGTTTGCAATTTTGTTTGTAATTACCTGTCATGAGTTCGGGCATTATTTTGCCGCAAGGCATCATAAAGTAGCTGCAACTCTTCCTTATTATATCCCGTTTCCTCCCATTCCGATCTTTTTAAATTTCGGGACTATGGGTGCCGTGATACGGACAAAATCAATTGTGCCTAATAGGAAAGCAATGTTTGATATCGGCGTTGCAGGACCAATCGCCGGTTTTATTGCCTGCTTAATAGTTTTGGTTTACGGGTTTCTGAATGTCCCCGGAACCGATTACATACTTAAAATTCATCCTGATTATTTTTCACCGGATTACGGGAAAGGCGGACTTGAATTAAGGTTCGGTGATACTTTGCTGTTTTCTTTTTTTAAATTTTTATTTATAAAAGAAGGGCAATTTTTCCCTCCCATGTCTGAAATTTATCATTATCCTTTTTTATGTGTCGGCTGGTTCGGTCTTTTTATAACGTCAATGAATATGATCCCGGTAGGGCAGCTCGACGGGGGACATATAAGCTATACGATGTTCGGCGGGAAAAATCATCTGAAGATTGCAGTTATTTCATTTATAGTTTTATTCGTTATCGGTATTATGGGTTTCGTAGATTCTTCCATGGAATTAGGAATCGGCTTCGGCTGGACCGGGTGGCTGCTGTGGGCAGTAATCCTTTATTTTATTATTAAGCTGCAGCATCCTCCTATTTACGATGAAAGTGAACTCGATGCAAAACGAAAAATTTTAGGATATATCAGCTTTGTAATTCTGGGATTATCATTCTCCCCAACTCCTTTTATTTTAACATTTAGTAGCTAATTTTTTACCTTGAGCAGAGCAGAGTTAAAGGCAATATTAACTTTATGAAAAAAATAATCTTTTCCTTTTCTTCCCTTTTGTTTTTTTCACTTTCCGTATTTTGGGGATGTGAAAAAGAATTTGATAATGTTGTTGATTTTGAAAAACCTACTTACCAGGTGGATTCCGTTTATTCGTTTTCCTCTTTCAGATATATCTTAGGCGATTCAGTAATAACGCTTAGAGTGAAGTTTATTTCAGATGAAGGAATTAAGAATGTTTATGCCGATGTATATTCATCTTCCGATGCCAAGCTGAATACCGGCTCTGTTGCTCTTCTGGATAACGGAAATATAGCAAACGGGGATATAACACAAGGGGATAGGGTCTATTCAAACAGGTTCCCGCTAAGCCGCTATTATCCTAACGGAACTTATAAAATTGAATACTTTATACTGGACAATCAGGATATAACAAAAAAGATTTCCGTTCATTATTTTGACTACAATAACGGCCAAAGTAACCTTCCTCCTCTATTATCTAATTTAATTATTCCCGATACTGTTTTTATTCAGCCGGATACTTCATTTATATTCGTTACTGTTGACGCTTCAGATCCTAACGGACTTGAAGATATTGAATTTGTTTTTTTTAATTCATTTATTCCTCCGGATTACCATCCATCCAGTCAAAATCCTATTAAATTGTATGATGACGGAGAAGGGGGAGGCGATCAGGTTTTAAATGACGGTACTTTCTCTGCAATTGTTGTTCTGCCGCCTCAGGGAGTCTCAGAAGGTACTTACAGATGGGAATTTCAGGCAAGAGACCGCAGCAAAGTCCTGAGCGAAAAAATCATCCATAATCTTGTTGTAAAATAATGCTGAAAAAATTCTTTCTGTTAATGATAATTCCTGTCTCCGGCATTTATTCCCAATTTATTCCCGAATCGTTTTTTGTTGGAGAAAAAAATAGCATTAGCAAGCTGAATGCACAGAATCCCGCAAGCAATAGTATAAGTGATATTGTTACCGAAGGTGATAACGTTTGGCTGGGTACCTCCAACGGAATCAGCTTATCCACCGACAGAGGAGTATCATGGACAAATTTTTATCAAACCGAAGCATTCAGTACGGAAAGTATTTCTGCTCTTGCCTATGATAAATATACAAATACTATATGGACTGCAACTGCCCATTCTGCTGATAGGGATAATCAATCTCTCCCTGAAGGGAGCGGCTTAAGATTTTCTTCAGATGGGGGAGTAACATGGAATACTATTAATCAGCCTGTTGATCTTCCAGGTGACTCCACTATTGTATACGGTATAAATAACGGTGTTGATCTCCCCAAAGTACGAGCTATTCCGGTCACTGTGACAATTCAAAATCTTATATATGATATCGCTTTTACTCCAAATACAATTTGGATTGCTTCCTTTGCTGCAGGTCTGAGGAAAAGTACAAACAGTGGACAAACTTGGGAAAGAGTCCTGCTGCCGTCCGATTCCGTGAATCAAATTACACCGAACGATACTATAAAATTTCCACTGCTGCCGGCTTCCGGTTCTTTCGGCACAGGGAGCTTGAATCATAGAGTATTCTCGGTTATTTCGATAAATGATTCGACGTTATATGCCGGAACAGCCAACGGAATAAATAAATCCACCGACGGCGGAGTCAGCTGGAGAAAATTCAATCATTTAAATCAGGAAAATCCGATCAGCGGGAATTTTGTTGTCGCTTTAGGGTATAATTCGACGGACAATGTTCTATGGGGTGCGACCTGGAAGGCTGAACATGAATCGGAATTTTACGGAGTCAGTGCTTCGACCGACGGCGGAGATAGCTGGAAGGTTTATCTGAAAGATGAAAGAGTACATAACTTCGGGGTTAAAGGGAACAGCACTATTGCAGCATCTGATAACGGGGCATTCCGCACATTAAATAAAGGAACAAGCTGGATTCTTCCCAGCTCAATAGTAGATGAAGAAACAAATTTATCCATTAGAACAAATATTTTTTATTCTGCAGCCTCCGAAGGAAATGATATTTGGCTTGGTTCTTCAGACGGACTTGCTAAATTGATTGAGTCAGGCAGCGCTTGGTCGGGAACATGGAAAGTTTATTTTGCTTCGCAGCCTGAGATTTCGGCTGAGGAACACTTTGTTTATCCCAACCCGTTTTCTCCCAGAATTGATGCCGGGGGATTGAAATTTAAATACAGCACAAACGGAAAACTTGAAAACGTAACAATAAGGATTTTTAATTTCGGAATGCACTACATCCGGACTATAATTCAGAATGCTCAAAGAAATCTTGACGGGGTCACAAATCCTGATCCGCAGGTTTGGGATGGTAAGGATGATGCCGGTAATACAGTACCTAACGGAGTATATTTTTACAGGATAGAACTTGGAGATGGTGATCCGTTGTATGGTAAGATATTGGTTTTGCAATAGAGAAGATTAAGTTCAAGAACAAGTTCAAGTTCAAGAACAAGTTCAAGTTCATGAAGTTCAAGAGGATAGTTTATGAAATTTAGTAATGAAAAA
>CAYSGP010000539.1:0-3819 GCA_964430095.1 uncultured Ignavibacteriaceae bacterium | reverse complement strand
AGATATTTGATCAGCATAATTTGTCCGGCTTATAACGAAGAACATTGCATCCGCAATATTTTATCTTTTTTTGTTGAATCGAAACCTAAGGAAAAAGAGCTGCTGATCATCGACGGGGGATCAACCGACGGCACCCGCGAGATAGTTTTGGAATGGTCCCGAAAAAATTCAAATATCAGATTGATTGAAAATACAAAGCGGACTGTCCCTTTTGCATTGAACCTCGGAATTAAAAACAGCAATGGAGAAATTATAGTCAGGATTGATGCACATACAATTTACTCTTTGGATTATTTCGAAAAAATAATTGAAACATTTGAACGGACAGAGGCAGACATTGTGGGTGGTCCGACGAGAATTCATGCATCCAATCCATTGCAGGAAGCAATTGGATTTACAATGTCACATCCATTCGGAATCGGCGGAAGCAAAGTTCATGATCAAAAATTTGAAGGCTATACCGATCACGTTACATTCGGTGCATGGAAAAGAGAAATATTCAAAGACGCCGGGTTTTTTGATGAAAGGCTGAAAAGAAACCAGGATGACGAATTTCATTACCGGGCTAAAAGTTTCGGAAAGAAAATTTATCTGAATCCTGAGATAAAGTTATGGTACATACCCCGCGGCAGCATTCCGGAATTCTTTGTCCAGTATTTTCAATTCGGACTATATAAACCGTTTGTCCTGACAAAAATTAAATCCGCAATTGAGCTGCGCCATATTGTTCCTTCATTATTTGTGGTTTACCTGCTTACGCTCCCTCTTTCTTTTTTTCTCCCTTACTGGCTGATTCCTTTAGCTTTGTATTTTTCCATTATTATGATCATTTCCTTTACCGCTAAGCTGAAAATCCCTTTTATGCTGATTATTTTATTCCCGGTAATTCATATTGCATATGGTACCGGGTTTCTGCTTGGATTATTTAAATCACTTAAAAAAATTAAAGGAAATGAGCATCAATAAAGAAAAGATTGATCTGGAAGTCGAAGAGCTCCGGAAAAGATACGAACGCAGAAGGGGAATTGACCCGGAGCATTACAATTATTTGAATGCGGCAATTTTTATGGGTGAACAGGAAAAAGAACGCGCTTTTATTAAGTGGATCAATTATGCCGGACTTCGTCCGCTGGAGCATAAAAAACTGATTGAAATAGGCGCCGGTTCCGGGAAAAACGTATTGGAGTTTATTAAGCTTGGATTTTTACCCGAAAATTTAACGGCAAACGAATTATTATCCGAAAGATTATCAATTTTGAGAAAAAATATCCCTCAAAATGTCACTATTTTGGAAGGAAATGCACTGGAATTAAATTTGATTAGCGAATCTTTCGATATTGTTTTTCAATCGATGGTTTTTAGCTCTATCTTGGATAAAGAATTTCAAAATGAATTAGCGGAAAAAATCTGGAGTTGGATCAAGCCGGGCGGCGGTGTTCTTTGGTATGATTTTACTTTTAATAATCCGCGGAATAAAGATGTGGCTGGAATAAGCTATAAAAATATTAAGGAGTTATTTCCTCAAGGAAGAATAAAAAAGTGGAGAATCACGCTCGCACCGCCGTTGAGCAGAATTGTTACAAAGCCAAGTTCAAAATTTTATTATTTTTTTAATTTATTCCCGTTTCTGAGGACTCACCTTTTGTGCTGGATCCGGAAACCGGTATAACAAAATAGTTGGAAAATTCCGAGTCAAAATAGTATCTTTCTAATCGGAAAAAATTAATTGCGCACTGAATGTTTTAAGATCACTTAATGCAAAAATACTTTTTATTGAAAATAAATTTACATCCATTGACTAGGTGTTTGGTTGTATGGGAAAGCAGGGTAGTTTTATCAAAAGATTTACTGATATTTTAATAAGCATCTTTACACTTCTTTTAACGGCTCCTATTATATTTGCTGCCGCCATAGCTATTAAGCTCGATTCCCGGGGACCGGTAATCTTTTCACAGGTAAGAAGCGGCTATAACGGAAAGAAGTTTAAAATGTATAAGCTGAGAGGCATGGTGGAAAATGCTCTGGAAATAGGTCCGGAACTCACTCAGGAAAATGATCCCCGGATTACAAGAGTGGGGAAAATTTTGAGGAGAACAAGCATTGACGAGCTGCCTCAATTCGTCAATGTGATTAAGGGTGATATGAGCATTATCGGACCACGGCCTGAGGTTGTTTCAATAACAAATAATTATACACCGGATCAGCAGGAAATTTTTAATTTTAAACCGGGAATTACGGGCTATTCGCAGATTAATGGACGCCAGAAATTGACTCCGGATCAAAGAGTGAAAATGGAAATAAATTATTACAGCCAGGCAAATTTCTGGTCCGATCTGAAAATAGTTTTCGAAACTATTAAAGTTATTGAAAGTAATCATGGGAATATTTAATTCTTCTCCATGAAATTATTTTTTGCCGGTTTCATTACCGCCGTTTTTATTCAATCGGTATTTCCGCAGGTAGAAAACGTTCCAGCCGGTCATCAGGTTTATCCCTTTTTAAAAAGAATGCAGGTTAAAGGAGCTTTGCCCAATTTTGATGATATGATAGTTCCTTTAAGCAAAAATGAAGTTATCTCGGCTCTGAATAAGATTGAAGGGAATATCGGTTTATTGAGTGAAGCCGATAAAGAATTCCTCTACAGGATGAAAGAAAAATTCAGTCTGAACAGCAGCGGGATCATTAATATATTTGATAATTTCCCTTCCCATACAGGCAGTAATTTAGTATCCGATAGGCAAAAACATCTGTACTCTTTTATTGATTCTTCAATTGCTTTTTTTGTCGATCCGGTTCTGGAATTCAAATATATATATTCTGCTTCTTATAAGAGCAGCGGATTGCTGAATGCAGGCGGCGTCGCTAGAGGCAGCTACGGCGGCTGGTTCGGGTTTTATCTTGCAGGATCAAACGGCACTGTTTATAATCGTGGGGAAGCGGCTGAAACCGATAAAAGAATTGCACAGAGTTATACTTATAATAATACCGGAATTAATTTTTTTGATGCAACGGAAGGGTATCTGCGTCTGCATAAAGATATAGTCAATTTCCAGCTTGGACGCGAAAGAATTTTATGGGGAAGAGGAAGCATAAATAAAATGATTCTCTCCGATAATCCGCAGCCCTTTGATTTTATTAAGTTTGATATTGCATATAAAACTATTAAATATGATTTTATTCATGCCTGGCTGGTTCTCCCCAGAACAGTTGTTTTTCTCGATTCGCTCCAAAGCGACTCAAGAGATAAAGGAGAAAAATATTTTGCGGTGAGCAGGTTAAGCTATACTCCGAACTCCGATCTGTCATTCGGAATTTCTCAGGTTATTATTTATGCAAACCGCGCTTTTGAAGCTGCATATTTAAATCCGTTTTTGTTTTGGGAATCTGCACAGCGTTCTTTAGGTGATCTCGATAATTCTTTCCTCTCCCTGGATGCGAGGTACAAAATTCTTAATGGTTTGGAAATTTCTTCGGCAATTCTTATAGATGATGTTCAATTCGGAAAATTATTTAAAAACTGGTCTAATGTTCAGAACAGGATTGCCTGGCAGGTTTCATCAATAATATCCGATCCTATAATTTTTCCTGACATTAATTTGAAACTCGAATACCTGCAGATCAGACCGTATATATTTGCTCATCCCGGACAAGGAGAAGCGCTGACCTACACCAATAACAGCTACCTTCTAGGTTTCGATTTGCCCCCAAATTCAGTACGGTTCTCGGCAGAGGTTGATTACCTGTTTTCAGGTAAACTTAATTTTACAGCCCGCTATGATCATTCTATTCATGGCAGGAATATTTATGATGAAAGCGGAA
>CAYSGP010000538.1:0-3988 GCA_964430095.1 uncultured Ignavibacteriaceae bacterium | reverse complement strand
TTAAAAGACCCTCCTGAAAATTGCTTTCCATTTTTCTAAACTCCTCCAAAAGAATATCCGCCTGTTCCAATTCTTTTCTTAACTGCTCATTTTCTTTCTGCAGTTCATCAAGATCATCGGCAAATCTCTCCATGTATGCTCTTACTTCTTCCTTATCATAGCCTCTGAAAGAAGTATTGAATTCCTGCTTCCTGATAGCGGCCGGAGAAACTTTCATTCTTCATCCTGATCTAATGAATATTTCCTTTCACCAAAAATTGCAGTCCCTATCCTGAGCATTGTTGCTCCTTCCTCTACTGCAATAAGGAAATCATTTGTCATTCCCATTGATAATTCTTTCATATTTATTCCCTGTCCGTTTAATTCATCGCGCAGACTACGAAGGCTCCGGAAACTTTCTCTGATTTTTTTTTCATCATCAGTAAAAGGAGCCATCGTCATTAATCCCACTAGATCTAGATTCGGATATTCCTTGCAGTATTCCGCTAGATCAGATATTTCGCTTTCATCAGCCAGGCCGGATTTAGTTTCCTCATCGGATGTTTTAATCTCCAAAAGAATTTTCTGGATTTTATTGAGTTTTTCCGCCCTTTTATTGATTTCCATTGCAAGCAAAAGTGAATCTACAGAGTGGATATATTCTGAAGCTTCAACTGCAAACCTGACTTTGTTTCTCTGCAGATTACCGATGAAATGCCAGATGATTTTGTTTCCCAGTTCATTATATTTCCGCATTAATTCCTGAGCTTTGTTCTCGCCGAAGTTTTTTATCCCTCCATCAAATACGGTATTAATATCATTCACACTAAAATTTTTGGATACTGCAATGATAGTGATTTCTGCAGGATTACGGTTCACTTCGGAACACTTTTTTTCTATCGATTCTCTTACCCGGCGTAAATTTTCAGCAATCATTTTAAAAAATTAAGATCATGAATGTATATGTTTTATCATCAAAAATCAACGAATAATGAGGAGCAAAATACAGGAATTTTCCCCTAAATACGCTCCAATTATGAGGTATTTTTACTAATTTTACTTATTATTTTTTCACTTACCGGAGGCCGCAATGGAAGTAGGGATCTTAAAGCAAATTAAAGCCGATGCGTCAAAATTGAGAAAAACAATTGTATTACCAGAATCGCATGATGAAAGAGTCCTTCAGGCAGCCGCAATTTTAATGAAGGAAAAGATTGTTTCCGTGGTTACAATAGGAAATGAAGAAAAGATTATGAACGACGCAAAGAGATTAAATATCGATCTAAACGGATTAAAAATTATTGATCAGGAAAAATCGGATAAATTTGACAAATTTGCAGAAACTTATTATGAACTCCGCAAGAAAAAAGGAATTACAGCTGAGCAAGCAAGGGAAGCGATGAAAAGAGATTTATTTTTTGGTGCAATGCTTGTGAGGGAAGGAATTGTTGACGGAAGTGTAGCTGGCTCTACGGCATCAACTGCGGATGTTTTAAAAGCCGGTATTCATTGTATCGGAATGCCTGAAGGAATTTCTACGGTATCCAGCTTTTTTTTAATGGCTTTCCCTGACAAATCTTATACATTTTCCGATTGCGGAGTGGTACCAGTTCCAAATGCTGCCCAGCTTGCAGATATTACTATTTCAGCAGCTGAAAATCATTTTAAGCTTACTAAAGAAAAACCGGTAGTAGCTATGCTTTCATTTTCAACCAAAGGAAGTGCAAAGGATGAAAGTATTGATAAGGTCCTCGAAGCTCTGCAGATTGTGAAAAACAAAAAGCCGGATCTGATCATTGACGGGGAACTTCAGTTTGATGCTGCAGTAATAGAATCCATCGGAAATAGAAAAGCTCCCGGGAGCCCTGTTGCGGGAAAAGCTAATGTATTAATTTTCCCTGATCTTAATTCAGGCAATATAGCATATAAAATAACACAGCGGTGGGGAAAAGCCGAAGCAATAGGTCCAATAGTTCAGGGGCTTAAAAAACCTTTCTTCGATTTAAGCCGCGGATGCAGTGCGGAAGATATTGTAATTACAGCAGCAATCGCAGCATTGATGAGCTGAATTGATATTATGGGATTAGGTGAATTTGGAGGATTGCAGCAACTAGATTTTTAATTCCTGCTTTACCAGCAGCTTTGAAGATATAATATCCCGGTAGTCAACATTGATGAGCATTCCTATTTTTTTTACCGTGTGCTCTTCATATTTATCCATCGACCTGTCTGTAAAAACCAGGTGCCATAAATTTTTCAGCAGCTCATACTTTTCGGAATTTGAAAAATTCCGACTGATTATTGTAGTATATTCGTAAATGCTGTCGTCAATTTTCATCCTCTCATCAGCAAGTTCAATTAATTCTTTAATTTCTTCTTCATACAGGCTGAAAGATTTTTTCATTATGGAAAAAATCTTTTCCATTTCTTCAGGTGAAATTTGATTGTCGGCATTTGCAAGCTCTATAAATAATATACAGGTCGCAAGCTGAATCTTTTTATCAGTTTGATCTCTGCCGATAACTTCAAAAGTTTTTCCAGCAGGATCCGTTTCAGGTATTAATATTTTCTTTAAATAGCTTAACATTTTTAAATCGCCCGATGAATAATTAGATTTTAAGGATTGTCAATTTCCTTCACTTCTTCTTCAGGTTCAGGAGGTCTTTCATAAAGCTCCGCAAGGCTTCTGTATTTCTCTGCCAATTCCGGATAAATTAGATCCCATGTAAATCTCCATGTCCAGTTATTTCCCAGCGTTCCGGGAAAGTTCATTCTTGCTTCACCTCCTAGATTAAGTATATCCTGCATCGGAAGGACTACAGTATCGGCTGAGGAAGCATATGCTGTCCTTATTAATTCGAATGTTATATCATCGCCGTAATAATTTAAATATTTCTGCGCGTGCTTGAAAATATCATTGTTTTCTTTTTTCGCTTTTTCAAAGTAAGCCCGCGTAGTATCATTATCGTGTGAACCGGTATAGACAACACAGTTTTTTACATAATTATGCGGAAGGAATTTCTTCTCCATTCCTTTACCGAATGCAAATTGAAGAATTTTCATTCCCGGAAAATTAAATTTGTCTCTCAATTCTATAACGGATTTGGTAATTAATCCCAAATCTTCAGCAATAATGGGAAGTTCCCCCAAATGTTTTTTCAAAGTCTTAAAAAATTTATCTCCGGGTGCTTTCACCCATTTTCCTTTTTGCGCGGTAGGTGCATCTCCCGGGATCTGCCAGAACTTATCAAATCCGCGGAAATGATCGATCCTCACGATATCAACAAGTTTAAGAATATTTACAATTCTTCTTCTCCACCAGCCGAATTCATCCTTTTCCATTTCTTCCCATTTAAATAAAGGATTCCCCCATCTTTGACCCGTAGCGCTGAAATAATCGGGCGGAACACCTGCAACATTGATGAGCTTTCCTTCTTTATCGACAGTAAAAATATCTTTATGCGACCAAAGGTCGGCACTATCGTATGCAATAAATATCGGCATATCGCCTATAATTTTTATCCCTTTTTCATTCACATATTTTTTCAGCTGATCCCACTGTTTAAAAAAATTAAACTGAATGAATTTATGAAAGAGGATTCCATCTGCAAGCTTATCCTTCCACTTGCCGAGAGCATCTTTCTTTCTTAGAACCAGATCTTTGTCCCATTCTGTCCAAAGCTTCCCCCCATGGTAATCTTTTGCGGCCATAAAAAAGGTAAAATCTTCGAGCCAGTCTTTGTTTTCAAATTCAAAAGCTTTAAGAGCTTTTTCTAATTCTGTCCTATTTTTTTTAAAGTTCTCAAATGCTTTGCGGAGCAATTTGTATTTATAATCGATTAACCTGCCGAAATCAATTTTATGTGTATCAAAACGCGGCACATTATGAAGATCTTCGCTTTTAAGAAAACCGTCATCTTTTAAAATCTCAGGACTTATCATTAATGGATTTCCGGCAAGTGCAGAAAAGCATTGATAAGGCGAATCGCCATAACCTGTAGGTCCGAGC
>CAYSGP010000537.1:0-3657 GCA_964430095.1 uncultured Ignavibacteriaceae bacterium | reverse complement strand
TTTTAAAATTGCCGGAAGGTAAAAATGAAAATCCTTGCAATAGAAAAAGAAGTTCCTGGAATTAAGGATGAGGACTATACTCCCTTCCTAAAATCCGAAGCTAGGAAGGTATGGGAGCTTTTTCAAAAGGGAATAATCAGGGAATTTTACTTCACCAATGACATT
Organism: uncultured Ignavibacteriaceae bacterium; assembly: GCA_964430095.1. Classification (GTDB taxonomy): domain Bacteria; phylum Bacteroidota; class Ignavibacteria; order Ignavibacteriales; family Ignavibacteriaceae; genus DATKLQ01. Next base: position 3,492 of record CAYSGP010000537.1, on the reverse strand, counting down.
TCCCATTTTGCTGTTTTAATTCTCGAATGTAACGATGCGTCAGAAGCGGAGGTTATACTTAAAACTCTTCCTCTTGTGGAGCATAATCTGATTTCATTTGATTTAAAAGAGCTAATCCCTTATTCCGGGTTCTCCAGGCTGTTTGAAAAAAATCCTAATTAATATTAACTTGGATTTAAGATAATTATTTAAATATCTTATAAAATTAAATAAAAATAATTTTCTGAAATTGCTCCGGTAATTAAATGGTTTCTGCTGAAACAGCTGCTAATTCTCCTATAGATTCTCACCATGAATTATTCGATAAAATAAAATCCGCTTCCGAAATTTTGAAGGGTGTCGCAAATGTAACACCCGTGATGTCTTCGAGAACTTTAAATAAAATTACATGGGCAAAAGTATTTTTGAAATGCGAGAACTTTCAGCGTATCGGCGCTTTTAAATTTCGGGGAGCTTATAATGCAATTTCAAGACTGGATGATAATCAGAAATCAAAAGGAGTGATTACTTATTCTTCCGGGAATCATGCCCAGGCCGTTGCATTGGCATCTAAATTATTAAATATTAAAGCAACAATCGTAATGCCTGAAAATGCACCTGGTGTCAAAAAGGATGCAACAAAAGATCTTGGAGCCAATATTGTTGAATACAATCCGGAAAAGGAAATAAGGGAAGAAGTAGCAAAAAAAATCCAGGAAGAGGAGAGCTCCACATTAATTCCTCCCTTCGATTATGAAGATGTAATTGCCGGACAGGGGACAGCTGCCTATGAATTCATAAAAGAGGTAAATAAGCTTGAGTATCTTCTGGTTCCATGCGGAGGAGGAGGCCTTTTAAGCGGATCCGCGATAGCGGTAAAAAGTATGATCCCTGGCTGCAGGGTAATCGGGATTGAACCGGAACTTGCTGATGACGCTGCAAAATCTTTCCGGACAAAAGTCCTTCATACGGTAAGTAATCCCCCGACAATTGCAGACGGCACAAGGACTTCATCTCTAGGCAAAATTACTTTTCCTTTAATACTGAAGTATGTGGATGATATGAAGACAGTTTCAGAAAATGCAATTATTGAAGCGGTTAAATTTTTGTTTTTCAGGATGAAGCTTGTTGTTGAACCCTCGGGTGCGCTTGGAATTGCCGCTTTGCTAAGCGGTGCTGTGAGGGCGCAAGGCAGAGTCGGAGTTATAATAAGTGGTGGTAATATTAGTCCTGAAACAATGAAACTGATTTTAAATAGCAATAAGGAAAACCATGAGGTATAGTCTTTTCATGAAGCTGGTCATCCTCTTAAATTTATTTTTATTATTCCATGACGAACTGCCTGCTCAGAATGCCGAGAGATCTATTTATGCAGAAATTAATGTCCCCGCCAAGTTGGAGGAGGTGTGGGAAGCATGGACAACGGAAGAAGGAGTAAAATCTTTTTTTGCACCTGCCTGTCATATTGTTTTCAGGGTTAAAGGTCCTTATGAAATGTATTTTAACCAATCAGCCGAAGCAGGTAAAAAAGGAGGGGAAGGGAATATTATTCTTGCCTATGAGACAAATAAAATGATTTCCTTTACATGGAATGCACCGCCGACTATGCCTACCGTAAGGCAGCAATTGACACATGTTACAATCCGATTTACAGAGCAGGATGATAATACCATAAAGGTTACTCTTAACCACGACGGCTGGGGAGACGGTGAAGAATGGGACAGAGCGTTTGATTATTTTGACAGGCAATGGAATAACGTTGTTCTTCCGATGTTGAAATATAGATTTGAAAACGGATCCGTAAACTGGAAGAATCCTCCGAAAATTCAATAGCGAAAATTTCTAGTCGAAAGCGTTTATATAATGGTTGATTAGGGGAGACTGTCTCGATCTTCTAAGCACTGTAACAACATCAAAACGGCATGACAATTCGGTAATTTCTTTTTCAAACAGGTATGCGGCAGCCATTCTTTTAATCTGTCTGATTTTATTTTTTGTAATTGAGTATTCAGGTTCGCCAAACTGCAGGCTGGTTTTTGATTTCACCTCCACAAATACCGTATAACCTGTTTCGGGATCCCTTGCTACTATATCTATCTCGCCTTTATCCCTATATCTGTAATTCCTGATAATAATCTCATATCCTTTAGAAACCAGAAGTTGTACTGCCAGCTCCTCTCCCTCTTTACCGAAATCTTTGGATGAAATGCTCATGAGGAAATTAATTATCGATTAGTTTTCCCTTTTATATTTGAAAAATCAATCTTCAGGCAGTTCAGTCGCGAAATCAAATTCAGGTTCATAAATCGGGGCAAATATTTTTTTTATAAATGTTTTTCTATGCAGTATGGAAGCACCGTAAAGCTTGAGCGCTTCTATATGCTCCGGTGTTGCGTAGCCCTTATTTTTCGACCAGAAATACTGCGGGAAGTAGTTGCACAATCTCTTCATTATCCTGTCCCTGGCAACTTTAGCAATAATTGAAGCTGCACCTATTACAAATGATTTTTCGTCTCCGTCGATTATGGGCAGCGCAGGTATTTCACTGTAAAAAATTTTATTCCCGTCCACCAGAATAAGATCCGGCTTTACCCTTAGTCTCTTTATCGAAATGGACATTGCCAGGAGGGAGGCCTGTAAAATATTAATCTGATCAATCTTTGTATGAGGAACTGCCGCAACAGAATATGAAATGCATTTCTGCAGGATCCTTGGTAAAAGTTTTTCTCTCTCCTTTTCAGTTAAAAGTTTTGAATCTCTTACCCCTTTTACATAGGCTCTGGCCGGAAAAATTACGGAAGCCGCAACCACCGGTCCCGCCAGCGGGCCTCTGCCTGCTTCATCTGTGCCGGCTACCAATTTTATTTTATCCGAGAGATACGAGTTGTCAAATGCTATCATTTTCCGAAATAAATTGCAGCTAAACCAAAAGCCATATCTAATTTTAGAATATTGCTTAACTTATGCAAGTTTTTTAAAGAAAGATTTTCGTTTAAAGATTTTATAAAATAAATGAGAACCGGATTAATTATTACTGCAGCAATAATTGTAAATTCTATTGTATAAATTTTTAATATAAAGGGAATAAAAGTTGAAATTATTAAAGCCCCGGTTATACAATTAATTAATAATTTTGAATTTGAAATTCCGTATTTACCCGGGAACGTTAATACTCCCCCTTTTTTATCTCCTTCGAGATCTTCAATATCTTTAATTAATTCTCTTGTCAGATTAATTAAAAATGCGAAGATTGCCGGGAAGACCGTGTTACTAATATTATTAACTGCAATACCTCCGTATACGAATGCTAAGCCCGTCAGAGAAGCTATAAGAAAATTTCCGACTAAAGTAATTTTTTTTAATTTATATGAGTACAAAAACAGCAGGCTTGAAGCTGTTAAAACAATCAGGAGTGCGAGTATGCTTACAAAGCCGGATAGAGCAAGGCTTGCCAGAAATAAAATAAAATAAATTACCGCCGCTTCATTCCGCTTGATAATACCGCTTGCCAAT
>CAYSGP010000536.1:0-4135 GCA_964430095.1 uncultured Ignavibacteriaceae bacterium | reverse complement strand
TCTTAATCTTACTCTTTCTCTTAATCTTACTCTTTCTCTTAATCTTACTCTTTCTCTTAATCTTACTCTTTCTCTTAATCTTACTCTTTCTCTTCCCTTTAACGGTTTCAATTATGCTTTCACTTCTTTAAATTTAGACTTTAAAATGAGCAGCTTTTAATGTCTTTTCCTTTTTTTATTTCAAAAAGATTTATTTTTAAAAATCCTGCAAGGCAGGATAGGTTTATCTCATTTATATCAGCAGTTTCTATTATCGGAATTGCACTTGGCGTAGCCGCATTGATTATCGCCATCAGTATCCTAAATGGATTTGAAAAAACCATAACCGAAAAAATAACCGACTTTGATTCACATATTCAGATAACTTCTTACCAGACAATACTTCCGGATTACCGCCGTATACTCCCGGAATTATATGAAACGCTTCAGCCGGATGCTGAATCGATTTCTCCTTATGCCTCTAAAATTGCCATCATAAGCTCAAAAAAAGGGAAAGAAGGTGTCAGCTTAAAAGGCATAATGCCCGATGTTAGGTCGATAAATGTTAAGGAAAATATTGTTGAAGGGAAATTTGTGCTTGGTTCAGGTTCAATAGTCATCGGCAGAAAGCTTGCGAATAAACTTTATGTAAGCATTGGAGATAAAGTCACAATTTTTGCTCTAAGCCGGGATGAAATCCCGTCCCCCGAACATCTTCCGAATATTAAGAGGTTTACAATTACAGGAATATTTGAAAGCGGAATGGCAGAATATGATGACCTTAATGCATACATCAGCCTGGATGAGGCTCAGGAACTTTTCGAAATCGGCGACAACATAACAGGTTATGATATTAAGCTGAAAAATATTTCTAAGATAGACAGCTACAAAGATTATTTATCCGATAAACTGCGCTATCCTCATGCCGTAAGATCGATTTACCAAATTCATAGAAATATATTCACCTGGATTGAACTGCAGAAAAAGCCGATTCCGATTGTCCTGGGTTTAATTACTATTGTTGCTGTTTTTAATATTATAGGAACACTCCTGATGATAGTTCTTGAAAAAACCAATGCAATCGGGACTATGAAATCTTTAGGAGCTCGAAAAAGGCAGATAGTTGCTATTTTCCTTTACCAGGGAGGATTTCTTGCTGCCGCAGGGATCATCTTAGGAAATCTGCTCGCCTTTATATTGACATGGCTCCAGCTTGAATACAGCATTATTTCTCTCCCCTCTTCAGTTTATTTTGTTTCAAAGGTGCCGATTTCTCTTTCCTGGGAAATATTTTTAGAAGTCTCTGCCTTAACCCTGGTCCTATGCTTTTTAGCTTCATTTATTCCAAGCTATATCGGGTCTAAAATTCAGCCGGTTTCAACATTGAGATTTCAATAATGAATTTAGAATCATTCATATCCAAACGGTATCTGGTTTCCAAGCACAAAGTAAATTTTATTACTATTATTTCTTTAATCTCAATCCTAGGGATTACAATCGGAGTAGCAGCACTCATTGTAGTTCTATCGGTCTTCAACGGGTTCGGCAGCCTTGTCACTTCTTATTTAATTAATTTTGATCCGCACATCCGAGTGGAAATGATTTCCTATGAAGCTTCGGAAAATCCGGAAAAACTGCTGTCCGATATCAAGGGGATAACAGGAGTAAAAAATTTCGCGCCTTTTGTTTCCGGAAAAGTGCTTGCTTACAGGGGAGGACTCACTGAAGTAGTAAATTTAAAAGGAATATCCGCTGATGAAGGAGAAAGTATTTACGGAATACAATCAAGCACAATTTACGGGAAATATTTCTCAATCAAAGAAGGAAACCTGCCGGAAATTATAATAGGCATACGGCTCGCAGATAAGCTTCAGGCAATAATCAGGGATACTATAACCCTGATTTCTCCGGTCGGGATTGAAAGAGCAATCACCCAGCTTTCAATGCCAAGCATGCAGAAATTTATTTTACGCGGAATATTCAGTTCGAATAATAATGAATTCGATGCAAATTATATTTTTACGAAACTTCCCTATGCTCAGAAGCTCCTGGGTTATAATTCAAGAATTCAGGGATATGATATCAGGCTTGAAAACATTGAAGAGTCTTTCGAAGTAAAAGAACAGCTTGAAAAAAAACTGAACAGCATGGATTATTCGTTAAATACATGGTATGATTTTCATAAAGATCTTTATTCCGTTATGCAGATTGAAAGATGGTCTGCTTATATAATTTTATCCCTGATTATTGCCGTTGCATCGTTCAATATTATGGGTTCCTTATCAATGTCGGTGATTGAGAAAAAGCGTGATATCGGGATACTCCGGGCAATGGGAACAAGTGAAAAATCGATCTTAAAAATTTTTATGTTTGAAGGATTGCTGATAGGGATCGTAGGGACAATTGCCGGCGCACTGCTTGGATATTGTATCTGTTTCCTGCATCTGAAATATAATATATATCCGCTGGATCCCATGCAGTACAAAATCAATTCCCTTCCGCTTGAAATAAGAATATCGGATTTCTTTTTTATTTCGGGAGCTCCAATGCTTTTATCTTTCCTTGCGTCCTTATATCCGGCTAAGCGCGCTGCAAGTGTAAATGCAATCGAGGCAATTAAATGGGAGTAAGTTCAATTTCGGATTTCCCGCCTGTTGCGGGACAGGTCGGATTTCGAATTGCGGATTACACACTTTTTACTTTTAACTTTTTACTTTTTACTTATGATGAACGTTAAAGCAGAAAATTTAATTAAATCGTATCAAACCAATAAAAAAAACAGGCTTGAAGTTTTAAGATCAGTTTCCGTAGAAATTGAAGCCGGGAAAATTTCGGTTATTATAGGTGCTTCAGGTGCAGGTAAAAGCACACTGCTTCATTTATTGGGGGGATTGGACAGGCCTGATTCGGGAAAAGTATTTTATGATGGGACTGATATTTTCAAGCTTTCCGATGATAAGCTTGTAAAATTCAGAAGGGAAAATATCGGTTTTGTCTTTCAGTTCCATCATCTTCTGCCTGAATTCTCGGCAATTGAAAATACTGCTATTCCTCTAATGATTAAGGGAGAATCGCTTCAAAAGGCGTTAAGCAAAACGGAAAGAATTATAGAGCTGGTCGGATTGAAAGAGAGAAAAAATCATAAGCCGGCTGAGTTATCCGGCGGCGAGCAGCAGAGAGTTGCGGTAGCGCGTGCTCTCGCTAATAATCCGTCAATAATTTTCGCCGATGAACCGACGGGAAATCTTGACTCCGACAACAGTGAATTAATTAATCAATTAATTCTTGATTTGAAAAATAACCATGGAAAAACTTTATTAATAGTAACTCATAATAAAGAGCTGATGAAGCTTGCGGACAAAGTATTTGAAATGAAAGACGGGAGAATAATTTCTGCTTGATTTACGAGAATGGACAAAGCTGGCGCTTCGTCCTACAAACTCTTCAAGAACTCAAACAATAATCTCACCCCAAAACCCGTCATATATTTTTTCGTGTAATTGTTGTAATCGTTGGCAAATGCCGGACCTGCAATATCCAGGTGCGCCCAGGGAATTTTTTTATCCACAAAATTTTCAAGAAATTTCGCAGCATGAATTGCCCCGCCCCATCTGCCGCCGTAATTTTTTACATCGGCAACATCGCTTTTGTTGGCTTCATGAAAATCGTCCCACATCGGCATAGGCCAAAGCCTGTCGTGCGTCTTTATGCCTGCTTTAAATAGCAGATTCGAAAGCTCTTCATTTTTTGTAAAAAGCCCGGCTACAAATTCACCTAACGCCACTACACAAGCACCTGTTAAAGTTGCCAAATCAATAATCAGATCAGGCTTTAGTTTTGAGGCGTAGGTAAGTGCGTCGGCTAAAATAATTCTTCCCTCGGCATCAGTATCATCGACATCAATGCTTTTTCCGGAAGAAGTAATGATAATGTCACCCGGCCGGAACGATTTCCCGGAAGGCATATTTTCAGCACTCGGCATAATCCCGATTAAATCGATCGGCAGTTTTGCCTGTGAAGCCGCAAGAAGAATTCCCGCAACGACGGCTGCACCCGACATATCTGCTTTCATTTCTCCCATCTTTGCAGATGGTTTTATGGAAATACCGCCGGAATCAAATGTAATCCCCTTCCCCACAAGTGCTATTTTTTTATA
>CAYSGP010000535.1:0-5179 GCA_964430095.1 uncultured Ignavibacteriaceae bacterium | reverse complement strand
CGGAACCGGAAATATTTATTTCGGCAGAAGAAATAAAGTGGAAAACGGAATATTTATGATAGGGGATGCCGCTGGGGTAATTTCCCCTTTTTCCGGAGACGGAATAGGGATGGCTTTTGATTCGGCAAGACTTGCTGCTGAAATTTTGCTGAATCAAAAGAAAAATAACAAGATCTCTCAAAATTCATTCAAATTCTACGAAAAGAATTGGGAAAAATTATTTGCTAGCAGAATTTTAATCTCCAAGATTCTTCAGAAATTTTTGCTTAAATCATCCTACAAAAAATTTGCTTCGCCGACAATAGATATTCTCCATCATTTCCCTTCATTCAGCTCAATTATTGTAAGGAAAACCAGGAGCTGAATTATGCTGTATAAATTGTTTATTATCTTTTATATTTCAGTAATAAATTCTAATGAATTAATATGGAAATCAATTTAAAAAATATTGAAAAATTTATTGTTGTTGGAGATAGGATACTAATTAGACCTGAAGAAGAATCAAACAAGACAGTAAGCGGGCTCTATCTTCCTCCGGGAATTGCGGAAAAAGAAAGGATTCAGAGCGGGTTTGTAATAAAAGTAGGTCCGGGTTATCCAATGGCATCACCGGTTGATGAAGAACCGTGGAAAGAATCCAAAGACAAGGTGAAATATATTCCTCTGCAGGCAAAAGAGGGTGATTTGGCGATTTTTTTGAGGAAAGAAGCTTTTGAAATTGAGTTTGATAAGGAAAAATTTTTAATTGTTCCGCAGTCCGCCGTACTCCTGCTTATTAGAAACGAAAGTCTTAGCTTCTAATTTCAGCTCATATTAGAATAAGGTAAGCACTTTTATAAAGGCACTCTTAAACCAATTTCGCTTTCCAATATATATGTCACCTATATCTTCCTCTATAGTACTTTCATGTTGAACATTTTTATTAATCTCATCATGAGTAGCTTGAAGATATAAGGCAAGAGTTTCTTTGCTGTCGTATCGGGTTACAGGAAGTCTTAGATCATTGCATTCAGATAGAAGGTCATCCTTTGACCAATCGTCGAAAAATTTTGTTTTGTCCATAAATTTTCCCCGTTAATTTATTACGCAAGCCAAAAATAAACTGTCAAAAGAGCAAGAAATATCAAATAGAAGAATTTTTTTAATATGCTTTTATTTAATAAAGACTGTTGATTATGTTTATCCAGCATTTGATAACTGACCCAATCTCCTTTTTCCACAGACCATTCCCGACCTTTAAAATCTACATACTTCATTTTATTCCTTCTAATTATTGGTAACCGCTCCTGTAGCATGTATTCAAATGATAGAAAATTACTTTTTATTCCTTCAGCCGAATCTTTGCCGGAAAGTAAATAGATTTGTTCTTTTCGCCAATGACTGTCGCTCATAGGATATCCAATACTTATCACTACAGACTGATATTTAATATTCCAATTATTATACCACATAAACTCTATTTCGAAAAAAGATTTTAAGAATGATTCTAATTAATTTTTAAGTAATTATGTAATTACAAATTACATTTTTATCTATATTGAGATAAATTTATTCAAACCAGGAAATAACTTTAAACTTTCCTTTGGTGCTCGGGAATACCGGTGGAGCAACGGTCAATAATCTATTATCATATTTGTACCTTTTAGCAAAACCATGGTTAATCCCCGAAGTTCCGAAAGTACCTACGGCTCTCCTGTATTTTTGGATTACGCCTCCAAGCAGATAAATGTTGCCGGAAACTGATCTGGTATTATAATTTTGCGCACCAAATCCGCCTATTTCACAATAGATAGAAGCATGTATATTAATATTTTTATTATTGTTATTTTCAGGATTATCAGTAATCCATACATTATTCTTAGCTAAGATTCCGAGGAGGTCTGTGGATGAAGGATTAGTTCTAGGATCGCTTTTGTATATTATATCGTCATCAAGATATACGGTTCCTTTCCCTCCGGATCCTGATGCGGCTACTGAATAAACACCTTTCACTGTTCCCTGCAGCCTGACCACCGCATTTTCGGCAAATATTACTCCATTTGGGGCAAAGTCGGATCCAAGTACGGTTGTTTTTGCACCTTTATATGTATATCTATATGTAATACTATCCACCTTAAAGGTTATATAAACGGTATCATGACCAGAGAATAGATGACCATCGTCGTTTGCAGCAGCTTTTAAAGGATCCAGCCCGTTTGACGGCAAAGGAATGTTTGTTTTATCGCTGAATTTCCCGCTGATGTAAGGTTTATCATGATTTTTATCTGTTTTATATTTTATAGTTTTGGCAGTTGATGTACTTGGTCCCATAAAAACCGGGTGCTGAGCACAGTTTAAATAATCTTCAGTATGAAAAGGACCCCAAACTGTATCTGTTCCATACCACCATATTGGGTTGCTTGGATCAGCCGTTTCATAATACGAATAATAAGCAAATTCGGAGAATTTAGCCGGCTGCAGCAAAATTGTTATGGAATGGGAGTAACCATCGTAAGTGCCTACGGAAGTAACTTTCTTAATTTTATTGTACACATCATAATTAGGATCAACATCTATATCCAGTGAACCGTCGGAGAATGAAATATTATCCATCCCCGTCGACCAATTTTCTTGAAAAAAGATCTTATTAGCAGCTATATTTGCACCGGCTGAAGCGATATTATAAGCTTTTGCTTCTCTAAAGTAATCAGCAGAGTTTTTTGCTGCTCTTGTTGTCAAATTTCCAAAATGCTGTCCGAATATTAAGAATACTGTGCTAAATCCTAATACAAGCAAAAGAGATGCTTTCCCAAACATAAAAATCCCTCCTTATCTTTCTTTTAAATTTCTTGATATTAACCTGATCTGCCGCCAAATTGCCGATGAATATTCATTATTATATGCGGAGACATCTTCAACGGTTAGATTTATCTCAACAGAGTTGATAGTCTTTGTGTCTACAGGGTAATTAATGGGAAACGGGATTGTATCGCCTAAGGCATCATAATATATTAAGTGAAATTTAGTAACCCCTAGGTTAATCTTTCTTGGTTCTTCGCTGCTTATTAATCTGTATAAATAACGATCACGGGGATTTGGAGTCGAACTTAATTCGGTTACCGGACCCAGTCTATAAAATAATGTATCAATAATGCCATCAGGATCACCATCTGGATGAACATCAGTTAAAAATTTAATTTTATCCGAATCAGCCAGTAAAATAGAATTTGAAGGATCCACAATCTTAGCCCAATTTTCACAATACCCTATTTTCCTAAAATCATATTCCAGTACTTGTGATGTTACAGCAAGGTTTTGCTGCAATACAAGTTCACCCCCAAAATTATATAAGTTTTTCGTTGCAGAATCGTTCATCTGCCATAGGATGAGCATCAACATACCTCCTATAATCATTGAACCTAGAATATCAATTACGGTACTAATGCCCATTGTTCCTCCTATTGAATAAAATACCAGTAACTAAAAATAGATGAGAGTTTAACAGTATCTCTCTCATTATTCATAGAAGGACTTGTAACATAAACGATAATTTTTTTATGCCATGTCCTATAATTTACTTTTTTGTCCGGTCCTGTGTTAAAAGGGTCTACATAGTAAACCTTTGCAGAAATATTGTATTCAGCGGAAGGCAGATTTGTAATAGTAGTTTCGAATCCGTTAAAATCATCAAGGTCATTATAATTTGGATAATGCTCTCCCGGTGCCGGTCCCAAGCTTGCCGGAGATGTAAGGTGAGAAATATTTGAATCTGCACTGTCTGCAGTAGCTAAATCAAAAGCTTTCCCATTTGCTTCTTCAAGTATTGAGGTTCCTAAAGATACTGCAAGTATTCCAAATTTTGATTCATGTAAAATAGTTTCGGTATTAAGATTATTCCTGTTTACTGTAAGCACTATTACCGATAGAAGTGTTAAAGCTCCTATAGTTAACAATGATTGACCTAAATTCATGGTCAAACCTAAAATTGTTTGAAAAATTTCTAAAAACTAATACCCAAAGAATATGCCTTTTTTCTGAGACATGGATAAAGAAGAATGTTTTGTGATTATTGAGCGAAAAAATAATTTTTTATTAATGTGCAAGCTTCTTCAGCAAATTTCCCGACAAGTTGTCGGACAAATTGTCCAAAAGATCATTTAAACAAAATTTGCTTGAGCTTATTCGGAATAAGAAGGGGGAAAATAAAATATCAACAAGAATAACTATATTTGTAAGATTTAATTAGTTTCCGGCTTTAAGCGTCTGTGCAGAGTTCTTTCACTCACTCCTAAAATCAATGCTGCCTGCTGAATATTCCCTTTTGTATACTCAAGAACATGCTTTATATGCATAGCTGCGACTTCATCCATGCTCATCAGCATAAACTTATCAATATAATCGGCTTCCTTTCCATTTGCACTTTTAGGAAGATCAATTTCAGTAATTGGGTCATTCACCTTATTCTTGGCAACAGCATTAATGATAATATTTTCCAATTCCCTTACATTTCCCGGGAAGGAATATTTTTTAAGAGATCGGATTACAGAGTCAGAAAATCCAGTAATATTTTTCTTATAGGTTTTATTTCCCCGATCTAAAAAATATTTTGCAAGCAGCACTATATCATCTTCTCTTTCATTTAAAGGCGGCAGGAAAATGAATCCTCTGTTAAGGCGGTAATAGAGGTCAGCCCGGAATTGATTCTCCTGAACAGCCTGCATCAAATCTTTATTTGTTGCACTAAGAATTCTGATATCGAGTTTAATAGGCTTGGGATTTCCGATCCGGTAAATTTCGTTGTATTGAATTGTACGTAAAAGCTTTCCTTGAAGTTCTTTAGGAAGCTCTCCAATTTCATCTAAAAACAGAGTTCCCTCATTAGCAGCTTCAAAATATCCTTTTTTATCTGCGGCTGCTCCTGTAAATGCTCCTTTTTCACAGCCGAACAATTCACTTTCAAATAAATTGGGCGAAATTGCAGCAAGATTTACTGCAATAAAAGGTTTATTCCTTCTTGGGGAAAGGTCATGTATTTTTTTTGCAATCAGGTCTTTTCCGGTTCCTGTCTCTCCGGCGACAAGAACAGTTTCATTTGTAGGGGCGAAAATCTCAACGAGTTCAAAAATTTTATACATTATCTGGGATTCAGCAATTATATCATCAAAATTTCCTTTAAATGATCTCGTTCTGCTTAGTCGGG
>CAYSGP010000534.1:0-6948 GCA_964430095.1 uncultured Ignavibacteriaceae bacterium | reverse complement strand
AACATGATCAAAAAATTTAAAATCACTTATTTTGTAGGGATTCCAAGATGCACCGCCGTCTGTAGTTTTAAATATATTATGACCGCATAATGCCCAGCCGAGTAAAGGATTCAAAAAATAGACATCCTTAATCGGCGAACTTGAACCCTTCTCCCCGGCAATTGCATATTCAATATTAATAGTTACATCCCAATTTTCTCCCGCATCGCTGCTTTTCATCAGTGTACCAATGTCGGCACCGGCAACAATATTGTTTTCATCTCTAAAGGAAATCCCATAAATAGAGTTTGCCTGAGGCCAGGGATTTTGCCAAAACCAGCCATTTTGTGCAAATATTATTGCACATGGGAGCAGAATAGAAATGAATAATCCTTTTAAAAAAAACATCTGCTTTCATACAAAAAATTGATCTATTATTGCGAAAAAAGCAGAAAAGCTTAAATTTTTATTTTAAAATTGTTTCAAATTTTATAAGAGATGTTGCATGTGGGGTAAAACATTGGATGCCGGATGCAGTATACCCGATACCGGATGCAGGATACTATTTCAAGCATATCAGATACAGTAGTTATTGGAAAATATTATGGAGAACTCACCGAAGGAAACGGAAATACACGTAAACTCAATTTGGGGTGTTTTTTATACCCCTTATACCTTATACCCTATCTCTGACAGCGATTACATATTTCTTCTTATACTCACCCGGAGTGCATCCGTAAACTTCCTGGAAAGATTTTGTGAAGTATGCCTGCGAGTTAAATCCGACTTTGTAAGCAATCTCTGCCATATTGCCGGCATCTTGTTTTATTAAATCCGCCGCACGTTGCAGGCGGAATATTCGGATAAATTCTGTCGCAGATTGATTGCTTACTGCCTTTATTTTTCTATGAAGCTGTGCGCGGCTCATCCCGATTTCTTTGCAAAGAATTTCTACGCTGAAATTCTCATCTTCAATATGTTTTTCAATAATTGCAGTAAGTTTTTGAATAAATACCTTCTGATTTGAAGGAACTATAACTTCCGAAGGCTTTATTAACATTTCTTCCCTGAATTTTTCTCTCATCTGCTGACGAATCCGGATAAGGTTTTTCACACGGGTTCTTAATTCATCCGTATTAAAAGGTTTTATCAAATAATCATCAGCACCGATTTCCAGACCTTCAATCTTGCTTTCAAACGATGCTTTTGCAGTCAAAAGTATAACAGGGATGTGATTAGTTTTATAATTGGTTTTTATTTCTCTGCATAAGTCATAACCGTTCATCTTTGGCATCATTATATCGCTGATGATCAGATCAGGAATTAATTCTTCAGCAAGAATTAATCCTTTCTCCCCTTCTTCCGCCTCAAAAATTGTATATTCATTTTCAAGCTGCTCAGAAATAAAATTTCTTAAATCAAAATGATCCTCAACAATCAATATTATATCTTGTCTTACACTTGATTCTTTTAAAGAGAATTTACTTCCAATACTTTCAATTTCAGAACGCGATTCAGTTAGTTCAATAATTCTATCGACCTGATACTCCGTATTCGTTTCAAACTCATTTGCGGAATTTCTAATAATCTGATCTGAAGTAAAATGTTTTTGCCCCAGCGGAAGAATTATTTTGAAAGATGTTTCTGCATCAACCACACTTTCCACTTCTACTTTGCCATGATGAAGCTCAACCAATTCTTTCACCAAAGCCAAACCAATTCCGGTTCCTTCATACTTTCTTGTTTCACTTTCATCCGCTTGATAAAAACGATCAAATATAAAAGGAAGCTTCTCTTCCCGTATGCCGATACCGGTGTTTGCTATTTTTATTTCCGCATTTATTTCACCGCTTATTAATTCAATTAAAACTTTTTCACCAGGCGGAGTAAATTTTAATGCATTCGATAACAAATTATAAATAACTGTTTCCATTTTATCCTGATCAACAAAAACAAACAATTCTTTATTTTCAGAAGAAACACCAAGCGGAAGACCGTCGAATAATAATTCAATACTCTTTCGTTCGGCAAGAGAGAGGAATGAAGAAGCTGTTCTTCTTACAAATTTATAAAGATTAGTTTTTTGAGCCTGAATTTTTACGTTGCCTGATTCAATTTTCGATAATTCAAGAAGCTGATTTATTAATTGAAGCAGCCGATGTGCATTTTTCTTCATCACTTTAAAATCGGAAGGATTATCCTCTGATTTTCTCAAGTATTTATCAAGTATTCCTAAAATTAACGTCAATGGCGTACGGAATTCATGAGAGATATTTGCAAAGAACCTTGATTTAAGCTTGTCTAATTCTTTAAGCTTTTCGGCTTGATCCCGTATTGTAGCAGTTCTTTCAGTAATTATATTTTCAAGATTTAAATTTCTTTTTTCAAGGTGACGAACCCTGGCCTTAACTATTAGAAAGATAATAACTGCAGCAAAAAGAATATAAACTAAATAAGTCCACCATTGTTCATACCATGGCGGCAGAATAAGAAAAGAAAAAATATCCTCCTGACTTAAATGACCATAAATATTTTTTGCACGAACTTTAAATTTATAACTTCCTGAAGGAAGCTCAGTATATTCTTTCCATGTTTCGGAAGACCAGGCAGACCAGCTCTTATCATAGCCTTCAAGCCGGTATTGAAAAAAATTACTTGAGGGGTCATCGTAACTAAGCGCAGAGAATTCAAAACGCAGTGAATTATTTTCAAGCTCAAAGCCAGTGCCCATTCCATAGTGAACAACAGTATCTGAATTGATATCTTTTACCTGCCGAATTACCGTAGGGAAATTTAAATTATAATTTTTGGGATAGTTTGGTGAATATCTTGCGATTCCTTCGGTGCCTCCAAACCAAATTACACCATTTTCTTCGGGATAAATTGTATAGAAATTGCCCAGGTCATTTATTCTCAAAAAGGATTCATTAAACCAGGAATATCTGCCGTTCGAATTTAATACTGCATTTCCTGCAATTGATTTTCCATTTTGTTTGGCAATTATCCACACATTTCCTTTTTTATCTTCAGATATAAAATTGATTTCACTTGTTGAGTCGGCAAATATTGCCCCGAAATCTTCACAAGGGAAAAAATATCCTTTTTTATTGTCAAAGTATTTAAGACCTTTTATTGTAGAAACCAGAAGCTTATTATTGATTATTAAAGGATTTTTTAATCCTGCAGGCAATCCGTTTTTTTCAGAGTACCTGGTCATTTCTGCCCTGAGATGAGATGTTTTTCCGTTATCATCGGGTACTATTTCAACTTTTGCTTTAATAATTCCCTCATAAGATGTACCCAGCCAGAGCGATCCGTCATCATCTTCAATAATTGAACTCACCCTATCAGTAAATCCGGGTACTGGATCAATCATAACCCATTCATTATTTATAAGTTTGATTGCTGACAATCCTTCCAGCAGACCTATATATACAAGGCTGGTGTCATACTTTGATGGATAAAGATGATTACCGTTCAGAACACATATTTTTTTAGCAGATAAACCATTTATTTCATAAACCGCATTGAAAGTACCGGCAAGCAATCGTCCGCAGGTTTGCTTTAAGGAAAAAGATAAAACAGATATCCCTTCAACAGGTTTGAATTTTGGAAAAGGGAAGTCTCTTTGATCGAGATATAAAACGCCGCGGTCGTAAGTGGCATAAATATTACCTTTGTATCTTATAATTGATTCTACAAAACTCTCAACTCCTGATTCATCCTGAAAACGTGAAACGGATGAAGGCGATTCAACCCTGGCAATTCCGTTATTTAATCCTAACCATAAACTACCCTGCCGGTCAACAAAGATGTTAATGACAAATTCATCACGCAATCCGGCTGCTTTATTTATCAGCTGATATAATTTCCCATTTTTATCAAGAATAATTACACCCCGATTAGTAGAAAAGGCAAAGAGGCCCCCAGGCAGTTTTACCGCATTAGTAATATAAATTTTTGAAATAAAAGCATCAGCTTCTGTTTGAAATTTGTCAATTTTTTTCCCATCGAAAAGGAATAATCCATCACTAGATGTACATAATAAAAAATGAGATTCATCATAATCAATTATTGTTCGAATATCTTTGTTTTTAAAGAAATTACTGCCGGGTACCAATTGCATAGAATCATTCTTTATTTCAAATATCCCGGCTCCATACTGAACAATGTAGAAAGCATTTTTGAAGATGTGAGTCGGGCCGAATCGATTTTTAGACTCCCAAACTTTTATCTCCCTATTTTGGCTTAAAAATCCCTTGGTTAATCGAAAGAGATAAAATCGTGAACTAAAATAAATTGCATCTTCGAATGTTGAAATGTGGTAAACATCCTTAAAATCACGATTCTGTTTTGGAATATATTTAAGAAGTGAGATGAAAGTTAATTTGCCTTTTTTATCATGTCCGAGATATCCAAAATCTCCTACAGTCCCAACATACACGGTATCATTGATTAGACAAAGAGAGCGTGCATTTGTTTTCGATGGTGTTTGAATAAGGGACCATGATATACCGTCAAAAACCACTACTCCATTATTGTTCCCGAAATACATGAATCCATTTTTATCCTGAACAATCGCTCGATTTTGTATTTCAGCATTATAATCCTTCGGGCTGAAATTCTGAATATATGGCAATCCGTTTTCCAGCCAATGAATAGGCGGCTTACGGCTGGTCACAAATTCCGGTTGAGCAAAACTGTACCCTGTCAAAAAAAATAAAAGAAGACAAATCCTGGGAGGCGGAAATAATCTCATTTAAATGATTTCAACTAATGGAAGTTTTAGAGTTTGGAATTTAACAATGTTGTTGGGAATGGAATCTCACAGCGTCCATACTTAAACTTTAAAACTAGATCTTAAAAACAACATGAATTTTATTTCTACATTAACAAAATCTTTAATAGTTTGAGATGGAACATGTCACATAGAGAATTATTTTGTTGGTTTTGCAAATGCTTGGAATAGATCTTAAAAGGAAGGATTGACAATTAAAAATTAATGTTAAAATAATTTATAAAATCCTTGAAGAAGTTATTGTTATATCAGCTTCCGACCATGCCTCTTCAAATTGTTTCTGAATTCCATCTGCTTCTTTATTCTTTCCCTGAGCTCTCAAGCTTTTTTCCAATCCGAATAAAGACCAGCCGTTCTCTGGAAAATTTTGGAGATCTTCTCTGTAAACTTTTTCTGCTTCTTCAGGCATCCCGGCATCAAGATATACAGCGCCAAGAGAATGACGGACAGGGAAAAACCAATCCGGCGGCTCCCTGTAGTAAAGCTGATCTTCTATTTCCAATGCTTTTTTAAGATGTTCAATTGATGCTTTATAGTTTTGTCTCTTGGCTTTGATTTCACCAATTAAAATTTCAGAAGCAATATTTAATAATTCTTCAGTGGTGTTACGAATATCTCTCAACTTTATTTCTTTAACAACCGGTTCTTTCATAATAATCTTTAATTTAGCCAGCTCTTTTTCAGCATCATTCAATTGATCTTTTCCAATAAAAGCATAGCCCCTGGCATAATGCCAAAATGCCTTCAAAAACGGGAGTTCGGGTTCTTCTTCCATCAATATTTCATCCCACATTCCGAAACGTACATATGAAATGTAGATAACACTATAATACTGCTGAAGCCTGCCGAAAGGCTTGTGCTTCATCTTCTCTTCATCTGTGTGAATTAGCAGATCTTTTACGGACTTTACTGCAAGCTCACTTCTTCCATCAAGAGTTGCACAAGTCCATAAGAAATGATGATTATGTGGAACATAGGCGAGAGGATAAACTCCCTGGGCATGACATTGATCTATATAGGACTCATCAGCATCAGTAGCTTTTTCATTAGCAAAAATCCCTTTATCATAGTCTCCCACTCTTATATAAATGTGTGAAGGCATGTGTACCAGGTGCCCGGCACCAGGCACTAAATTTATCAGTCGGTCGGCACTTGCTAATCCCATCTCCGGGTTTTTGGAAGCTTCAACAGCATGAATATAAAAATGATTAGCGCCGGGATGGGCAGAATCTTTAGTCATAATATTTTCAAGTATTTTTACTATTTCCGCAGTCCAGGGTTTTGGAGTTCCGTTTTTTTCCCAAAAATCCCATGGATGTAAATCAAGCAGTGATTCCGCAAAAAGTGTTACTGCATCAAGATCATCAGTATACTTTTTAGCTAATTCCCTCATTGCACCCGCATATGCAATATCAAGAGATTTTCTTTCAGTTACTGAATCTTTGGAATATCTTTTTGACAAAGCTGTTATGTAATCTTTCTCCTTTTCGCTAACTTTTTCTGCAAGTGCCAGTGCCGTTTGGACAGCATTATAAGCTTCCGGTATGTTTGCATTATTCATCGGCACATTGATGTTTGGACCTAATACAAGTGCGATTCCCCAGTAAGCCATAGCACAATTTGAATCGTACCGTGATGCTTCAATAAAAGATCTTTTCGCTTCGGCATGATTAAAACCATATGAAAGAATTAAGCCCTGGTTAAAATATTTTTGAGCCATTTCTGACCCGGTTGTAATCTCATGATAATAGTCTCCAAGGTCATTGAAAAGGGGAGCTTTCTTTTCAATGATTTTTTCCTCAGGCCTGCAGCCTGCCAAGACTATTATGCAGATTGGAAAAATGGATAAATAAATTTTGATTTGATAAAATAATCTTATCATAAAAATTCCTCAGCTTATCAAACCATTAAGAATAAAATCATAAAGGATCCTGCAGTTTTTTACAGCAGCAAGATCCTTCAATTAATTGGAAAAGATATTTGTATGATAAAAAATTAAATATGCATTAGGTCTTACACAATAACGTATTTGCGTGATTTTTTAATCAAGTAATATTCAATTCTCAGAAAAAAAACTTTTATGTGTTTAATTTCCGTGGGTTTATTATCGGCATTACCAGCAAATGGACGGTAACAAAAAATTCGGGATCCTTTCCCGGAAATCATTTAAA